>JBKHYB010000022.1:0-10530 GCA_046565725.1 Actinomycetota bacterium | reverse complement strand
CGTCTGGCCCCACGTTGAGAAGCGGCTACTCGAAGAGATCCAGAGCCATACCTCGACGATCGTGTTCGTCAACTCCAGGCGACTCGCGGAGCGGCTGTCCACGCGCTTGAACGAGTTGGCGGGGGAGGAGGTCGTGCGGGCGCACCATGGCTCGGTAGCCCGCGATCAGCGGTTGCAGATCGAGGAAGCACTGAAGGAGGGTCGTCTTCCTGCCGTCGTTGCCACCAGCTCGTTAGAGCTCGGTATCGATATGGGGGCCGTGGATCTCGTCGTTCAGGTTGGGGCACCAGACTCGGTCGCCTCAGGCTTGCAGCGCATCGGGCGCGCCGGCCACCACGTAGGTGCCGTCAGCCGCGGGCACTTCTATCCCAGATTCAAGGCCGATCTCCTGGAGTCGGCGGTCGTCGTAGAGCGGATGAGACAGGGGCAGATCGAGGAGACCCGTCATCCCCGAAACCCCCTCGACGTACTCGCCCAACACATCGTGGCGATGGTGGCGATGGACGAGTGGACGGTCGAGGCGGTAGAGACGGTCGTTCGCCGAGCGGCTCCCTTCCGCGAGCTGCCGAGGAGCGCCTTGGAGGGCGTGCTCGACATGTTGTCGGGCCGCTACCCATCGGACGAGTTCGCCGAGCTGAGGCCACGGCTCAACTGGGACCGCGTCAAGGGAACGTTGACGGGCCGACCGAACGCGCAGCGTCTCGCCGTCACCTCGGGCGGGACGATCCCCGACCGAGGACTGTTCGGCGTCTTCATCGCGGGGGAGAAGGGGGGCAGGGTCGGAGAACTCGATGAAGAGATGGTCTACGAGAGCCGGCCCGGGGACATCTTCATGTTGGGTGCGTCGAGTTGGTTGATCGAGGAGATCACGCACGATCGGGTTCTGGTCACCCCGGCCCCCGGACGCCCGGGGAAGATGCCGTTCTGGCACGGGGACGCTCCCGGACGCCCAATCGAACTCGGCCGCGCGATCGGCGCCTTCACCCGAAAGCTGGCGAGGGCCCCCCAGGACCGTCAACTGCAGATGCTTTCCGAAGCGGGATTGGACGATCTTGCCGCTTCGAATCTCGCCGGATATCTGGCCGAGCAGAAGGAGGTCACGGGGGTCGTTCCCGACGACCGCACGATAGTCATCGAACGCTTCCGCGACGAACTCGGGGACTGGCGGGTCTGCATCCACTCGTTCTTCGGGGCGCGCGTTCATGCCCCCTGGGCCCAGGCGATCGAAGCCCGCATCCGAGCGTCCTCGGACGTCGAGGTTCAGACGATCTATTCGGACGACGGGATCGTCGTGAGGATCCCCGAAGCACACGATGCTCCACCCTCGGACAGCGTGATCATCGACCCGGAAGAGATCGAGGATCTCGTAACCGCCGAGGTGGGTGGCTCGGCACTCTTCGCCAGCCGTTTCCGAGAATGTGCCGCACGCGCTCTGCTACTGCCGAAGCGGAGGCCGGGAACGCGTACCCCTTTATGGCAGCAGAGACAGCGCAGCGCTTCCTTGCTGCAAGCTGCTTCCAAGTACGGCTCGTTCCCGATCGTGCTGGAGACCTTCAGGGAGTGTTTGCAGGACGTCTTCGATCTTCCGGCTCTCAAGGAACTGATGGCATCTATAGCTCGCCGCGAGGTTCGGCTGGTAGAGGTTGATCCACCCTTCCCGTCTCCGTTCGCATCCTCGTTGCTGTTCGGCTACATCAGCGCGTTCATGTACGAGGGTGACGCTCCGCTTGCCGAGAGGCGGGCTCAGGCTTTGTCGCTCGATCGATCATTGCTCGCAGAGCTACTGGGTCGCGAGGAGCTTCGTGAACTGATCGACGCAGAAGCTTTGGGCGAGGTGGAACTCGAACTGCAGCACCTCACCGAAGATAGGAAGGTCCGTACGGTCGACGCTCTTGCGGACCTGTTGCGGGTTGTCGGCGATCTTCGCCTGGACGAGATCCGAGCGCGGATAGGGGACCCGGCCGACGCCGATGTCTGGACCGATGAGTTGCGGACGAGTCGGCGCGCGGTCGAGATACGGCTCGCTTCTGAAAGCCGGTGGATCGCGATAGAAGATGTGGCGCGTTATCGGGATGCGATCGGCATCGCGGCACCACAGGGCACACCGCAGTCTTTCCTCGAGCCCGTTGCGGCCCCCCTCGACGACCTCGTCGCTCGATACGCGAGGACCCACGGCCCGTTCGTCCCAGAAGATGTCGCGCGGCGGCTCTCGCTGGGAGTGGCCGTCGTAAGAGATGCCCTCGGCAGGCTCGAAGCGCAGGGCAGGGTCCTTCAAGGTGAGTTCCGTCCCGGAGGGTCGGGGACCGAATGGGTCGACGCCGAGGTGTTGCGGAAAGTGAGGCGCCGCTCACTCGCCCTGCTCCGCAAAGAGATCGAACCCGCACCTCCGGAGGCTCTCGCTCGCTTCTATCTCGCCTGGCACGGGATCGGTCATTCGAAGCCCTCTCATTCCGGTCCCGATGCCCTGTTCAGAGTGATCGAACAGGTGCAGGGGGTCCCGATCCCGGCCTCTGCACTCGAGTCACAGATCCTGCCGACGCGCGTCCCCGGCTACGGCCCCGCCCTGCTCGACGGTTTGCTGGCTTCCGGCGAGGTCGTGTGGGCGGGCATGGGAGCGTTGGGAAGCAGCGATGGGTACATCTGTCTCGCGCTCGCAGAGGATGCTCCGGCACTCCTGCCGGTTCCGGCCGACGTAGGCCTCGCTGACGAGCACGGTGAGGTACTCGATGCCCTGCGATCCGGCGGGGCGATGTTCTTCCGTCAGCTTGCGTCGGCGGTGGGATCGATGGACGACGACGATCTCCTAGAGACGCTTTGGGATCTCGTGTGGTCCGGCCACGTTACCAACGACACCCTGACCCCACTGCGGGCGATCATGTCCGGCAGATCCACAACCCGCCGCCAGCCACGCCGTGGACGAGGGCCGCGGATGCCCTCTCGAGTGGGACCGCCTGGAGGGGCGGGAAGGTGGTCGCTCACGGTCGAGCGGGAAGCCGATCCGACCAAGAGGATGTTGGTCAGGGCCGAGCAGATGCTCACGCGGCACGGCATCGTCACCCCGGGCAGTGTCACTGCCGAGAGGATCGACGGGGGATTCGCGGCGGTCTATCCGGTGATGAAGGCCCTCGAAGAGCGAGGCGTGTGCCGGCGTGGCTACTTCGTGGAGGGTCTGGGCGGAGCCCAGTTCGCTTTGCCGGGTGCAGTCGACCGCATGCGCGCTCTGGCAGAGGTTCCGAAGGACGCACTGAGGGCCGAGGTCATCGCCGCCACGGATCCGGCCAACCCATATGGGGCCGCTCTGCCCTGGCCGGAACGGGAAGGGGGCCATAGACCTGGACGGAAGGCCGGCGCCCTCATGGTCCTGTTCGGGGGGCATCCGGCCGTCTATGTGGAGAAAGGTGGGCGCTCTTTGCTGGGCTACTCGGACGACCCAGATGTATTGCAGCCGAGCGTGGATGCGCTCGCGCTCGCTGCGAGGGAGGGGATGCTGGGACGGTTGGATGTCGAGCGGGCCGACGGTGAGGGGGTCTACGACACTCCTTTCGCGCGCGCTCTCGTGGCTGCCGGATTCAGACCGTCCTCGAAGGGGTTGCGCCTGCGTGCCTGAGGGAGACACCGTCCATCTGGCGGCGCGGCGTCTCAATGCGGCGCTGGCAGGAAGAACGCTCAGATCCACCGATTTCCGCGTGCCCGGTCTGGCCACGACCGATCTGAGCGGTCGTGTCGTTCATGACGTTGAAGCGCGCGGAAAGCACCTGATGTGCCGGGTGGAAGGAGGCCTGACGCTTCACAGTCATCTCAAGATGCAGGGGTCGTGGCACCTCTACCGGCAAGGAGCGCGCTGGAGGGGGCCGGGCCATGAGGTGCGCGTGGTGCTCGAAACAGATGGGTGGGTGGCCGTCGGCTTCCGTCTCCCGGTCCTGGAGCTGATCCCCAGCGATCGCGAGCGGGAGGTCCTAGCGCATCTGGGCCCCGACGTACTCGGACCCGATTGGGACCCTGAAGAGGTCCTTCGACGGTTGCTCGACAACCCCACTCGACCAGTAGAAGAAGCGTTGATCGATCAGAGGATCATGGCGGGGCCGGGCAACGTCTACAAGTCAGAAGCGTGCTTCTTGGCGGGACTGCATCCCCGGACTCCGGTGGGGGAGATCGACGACCCCCTCGAGCTGGTGAAGTTGGTCAAGCGTTTGATGGAGGCCAACCGCGACACGGGTTCACAGGTGACCACCGGAGACCCGCGTCCCGGGCGAGCTCGGTGGGTCTACGGGAGGCGAGCACAACCCTGTCGGCGCTGCGGCACCGCCATCTCGAAGGCCGGTGGGACGGACGACCGCGTGACCTACTGGTGCTCGCATTGCCAACCGGAAACCCAGGCGACGGCAGGGGAAGAGCTCGCTTCGGTTTTCACATCCGCCGCGGCGGGTACCTCAGACGCCGGAGGAATGGAAAGGAAAGAATTGCTAGTTACCGAACTGCTGGGGCCGGGCTGGGATACCACCGAGAGATCCGCATCGTGGCTGGGTGCACTGCTCGTCGAGGAGGGGGTCGATCTTCTCTCCGTAGGTGAGGGCGGACTGGACAGGGGCACGCCCGTGTACGTCCACGCCGACGCGGACATCGTGGAAGTGCAAAGACGCATGGCTCTTAATCACATAAGGATGTTGCCGGTCGTCAAGGGCGGCGCCGTTATAGGTGTTGTCGACATCGTGGAGCTGGCGTTGCGGGAGGATCTAGTCGCCGTCACCGCCGAGGAGGCCGCTTCTTAAGGTCGCGCGATCGAACGTTGCGTGGACCTAGCGGGATGGTCGCCGGTCGCCAGGCGCGAGTCGCCGCGGCGGGCTTCGGCCGTGATGAGCGGAAGACGCACGTGGAACACGCTTCCGGGGCGATCCGGTGGATCCTCCACCCACACATCTCCCCCCATCGCACGTACGGATGCTCGGGCGATGTACAGCCCGACACCGGCACCTTGGACGTTCCTCGTCGTGACATCGCCAAGTCGCACGAAACGATCGAAGATGTGTTCCCTCTCTTCAAGAGGTATGCCCGGCCCTTCATCCTTGACCAGGATGTGGGCGTCCTTATCGATCCTCACGTCTACGGTCACGCGACCTTGACCATGGGTAGTGGCATTCTCCAGAAGGTGCTCGATCGTGTGCACCAAGCGCTCCCTGTCACCGTTGACGAAGACGGGCTCTGTCGGGAAGTGGATGTCGGCGTCCTTCCCATTGAGCAGGTCGGCGCACGCCTCTTCAAGGACCTGGCGCAGATCGACCTGACCGATGAACAGATGAGCACTCCCCGAAGCATCGAGTTGCGAAACGTAGAGCAGGTTGAGGACCAATCGCTCCAAACGGTCGGCCCCTCGCCTGACGATACGAAGCATCTGTTCCCGTGAGCCGGGAGCGCGGTCGAGATCGTCCCTTCCCAAGACCTGGATCGAGCCCTTGATCGAAGTCAGTGGCGTCCTCAGTTCGTGCGAGATCGTTGCAAGGAAGTCCGACTTGGCCATCTCGACCTCTCGCTGGTGCGTGATGTCTCTGACCAGTACCACCCATCCGGCCCCCGTCTCCACCTCGACCGGCGCCGCAGTCAAGGTGACCCATCGAGGCTTGTCGAACTTCGTGATCTGAGCCTCCAACTCTTCGCCGGAGGTGAGGACGTCCTGCAGATGGATCGGAACGCCGTTGGCGGCCTTCAGGTCGATGGCATCCCGCCATAAGGCTCCCGTTAGCTCCTGGTCATCTGCTCCGAACAGGAATTCCAAAGACGGGTTACATGCCAGCACCACGCCCGATTCATCGAGGAGAGCGATGCCTTCCCGCGACCCCTCGAAGATCCTGCGGAGACGCTCCCGCTCTTCGGTGACTTCCAGCAGCAGCCGGTGAGACTGGAGAGCGAGCCTCAGTTCCTGAGCCAGGGCGACCAGCAGTCGAAGTTCCTCTTCTCCCCATTCATCGGGTGCCGTACGTCCGAAGACGGCGAGAGCCGCTTGAGGTTCAGATCCGACAGGAGCGATCATGCCGTTGCGAGCACCGAACGATCGCATCTGGGGTGGCCGGTCGTCTTCACTGAAGGCAAGAGGACCTAAGCGTGCCGCGACGTCCGGCAGGGAAGCGAAGGGATGCGAGACCGGTAGCGGTTCCATGGCGGCGATGGGATCGTCGGAGCGAGCCTTTGACCACAGGGGCCCGCCGCGAGAACCACTGACGAGGATCGCTTCCTCGGCGTAGGTGGCCTTGCATACCGCGGACAGGAACGCGGTGATCGCCGTCGCAGTGTCCGGTTCCACGAGGGCGTGTGTCGCTTCGCACAGCTTCTCGATCCGATCTCGCTCGAACGCCCGGCGAGCCGCTGCCCTGATCCCGATGTAGAGACCGATCAGAGCGAAGGGGAAGACGACCACCGACACGGTGGCCGCGGCGAACGAGGCAACGAACAGCATCCCGATCGCGATGTTCGCGGCAACGTTGAGGATCGTGAGTGATCCGACGTTACGGGTGAAGTCGAGGATGCTCCCGCCCTGGGCAAGAGAGATGACGATCGAAGTGGAGAGATGGGTCAGCACGGCGAAGCACCCGGCTGCCATCGCCGCCCCTATCAGACCTCCGAGGTTCCCGAACCAGCTTGAGGGCCATATGGAGTAGACGCCGGCGGCCATCGCTGCCGACAGTCCGTAGGAGCTGACGTTGTAGAGCCATTTCAATGGGCCTCCCCGCCAACGCAGCGTCCGGACGATGGCCATCGCCACCACGACACCCAGCACAGATATCCCCGCCGGATATCCGGCGACGAGTGGCATGAGGATGGCATCGCACGATGTGAGCCCCACCCGCTTCACCCCGTCGTGAACCGAGAGGTCGTGGTACTCGGTGGCCGCGAACATCAACACGAGAAGGATCCAAGGGACGTCGATGGCGTCCTTGATGGAGATCCCCGAGAGCGCCCAAGGGAGCAGAGCCGCCACCGAAGCCGCCAGCATGCCGACGTACAACCAGGCCGATGCGGTATGACCCGCATCGGCCTCGCTGTGTGTCTGGAAGGACTCCGAGCCGGCGTCGGTGAGGTTCGTCAATCCCACGCTGCGGCGTACCAGGCGCTTTGCCAGCTCGTCGCCTTCCAGTTGGTCCCGTCCCAGTTCACGCCCTTCCAGTTGGTCCCGGTCCAGTCCTCGTTCTTCCAGTTGGTGCCCTTCCAGTTGGTCCCGTCCCAGACCGTGGCCTTCCAGTTGGTGCCCTTCCAGTTCGTCCCCGTCCAATCGTCGGTCTTCCAGTTGGTCCCGTCCCAGGTGAGTGGGTCCCACCCCGTGGTCGTGTAGGTGACGGCCGAGAAGATGGAGAGGCCGGTCGGGTTGTTCAGTGAAGGCCCATCCGGATCGAGTTGGGCGGTGTATTCACCGAGGAGTTCGACCGAGCCGAGCGGGGTCTGAACGTTCACTCCCACGGAGCCGCGGTCTGCCTGGAGGGTTCCGAGACCCGTCGAGCGTTCGATCCCCTGGTTCTCGGCCCGTGTCGAGTCCGACATCGCCGCCGCGTAGGCATCGACGAGGCCGCGTCCCGCGGCGTACGGATCCGTTTCGGCGATCGCGCGGGCGGTGTCGACGAGACGTGCTTTGACCTGATCGGGCGAAAGGGAAGGGTTCCGCTCGAGCACCTGGGCGACGATCCCCGTTACCGTCGCCGTGGCCATCGAGGTCCCGGTTCCCTTGAAGTAGTGGTCGCCGACCCGGGCGTCGACGCCGAACTGCTGGTCGATCGCACTGCCGGGAGACCTCAGCGAGACGGTGTGGACCCCGGGGGAAACGATGTCGGGCTTGGCCAGTCCGTTGGACCGGGTCGGGCCCCTGCTCGAGAAAACCGGAACCCTGTCGTCGCCGATCGCCATGCTGCCTTCGTCGTTCGAAGCGCCGACCGTTATGACGAAAGGATCGTCTCCGGGTTTCATGACCGTGGCGGAGCCCGGCCCCGAGTTGCCGGCCGACACCACGACAACTATCCCTGCATCCCATGCCTTCTCGACGGCGAAGTTGAGGGGCGAGAGTCGGTAATCCTGGTCGCTGTCACTGCCCAGCGAGAGGTTCAGTGCGGTGATGTCGTACGTGTCCCGATGCGACACGACCCACTGGATACCGGCCAGGATCGTCGAGATGTCGGTGGAACCATCGAATCCTGCGGCCTTGACGGAAACGATCTTCGCTTGTGGGGATGCGCCCACGAAGCGCCCACCGGACGATGCCCCGTTACCCGCGATCAGACCGGCCATGAAGGTTCCGTGCCCGAACGTGTCGGCGCAGTGGGCCTGCGTACCCCTCTCGTGCGAGAGATCCTCGCAGTGGACCACTCGGCTGCCGCTTGGTCCCTGCAGGTCGGGATGTCCCGCGTAGACGCCCGTATCGAGAAGGGCCACCGTGACCCCAGAGCCATCGATCCCTTGCTCCCACAGACGATCGGAGCGAACGATCTTCTGGATGCGATGGCTGGTCTCGTTGGCGGCAGCTCCCTGGAAGCTGACGCTGGCGTCCGGCGACACCGAGACCCCCGGCACCCGCATGGCCCGTTCGAGTTGTTCTGGCGTCAGACTGGCAGCAACGCCGTCTATCAACGGGAGGCGTCGGTAAACCTCTCCGCCGAAGGCCTCCACGAGTTCCTCTGCCGTTGCCGCGTTCGACGCGGTGAGGATGACGTTGCGGGGGAGTGGGGAAGACGCCGCCGAAGCGGCGCCGGTAGGTGGCAAGGTCGTTGATGTGACGGTGAGAAGCAGGAACAGAACGATAGATGCGCTACGGACGAGCCTCCGAACATCGAGCGAAGCGACCAAGCCTTTCAACTCCTCTGCTTCCGATGGTCTGATGACTGTGCCGTCCGCCGATGCACCTCGTATTTCTATGGGATACGTCAGAGCATTTGGATAGCGCCATCAGGGCATATTCCGCATGAACCTGATGGTCTAGTCCTAGGTGCTTGCGGGCACAGCTGTGCCTAGTCCGAGAAGGGTTTGACCCGGACGGGGTGACTTTCTCGCAAGGGACGCTAGGGTGGGTGGAAACAAGAGCGCAGACGGGTATGGGGTGAAAGATGTACGACTCTTTCAAAGATCAGCTTCCGGACATAGACCCCGAAGAGACCTCGGAATGGATCGAGGCCCTCGATTCGATCATCGACGCGTCACCGGCGCGAGCCAGGTTCCTCCTGCACCGGGTGCTGTGGCATGCCCGCAGCCGCCAGGTCGGCCTGCCTCCGATGGTGTCGACGGACTACATCAACACGATCCCTCCCGAGCAGGAGCCCTACTTCCCCGGTGACGAGGACCTAGAGAAGCGGATACGTCGCATCATCCGCTGGAATGCCGTGGCGATGGTGTCTCGGGCCAACAAGGATCATGAAGGGATCGGCGGACACCTCTCGACCTACGCGTCGTCGGCATCCCTCTACGAAGTGGGGTTCAACCACTTCTTCAGAGGCAAGGATGCTCCGGACGGCGGAGACCAGATCTTCATCCAAGGGCACGGAGCGCCGGGGGTCTATGCGCGCGCCTTCCTCGAAGGCCGTCTCACGGATGAGCAACTGGAGAACTTCCGTCAAGAGGTAGACGGGAAAGGTCTGTCCTCCTATCCGCATCCTCGGCTGATGCCGCATTTCTGGGAGTTCCCCACGGTGTCGATGGGGCTATCACCGCTCAATGCCGTCTATCAGGCGCGCTTCAACCGATACCTACAGCAGCGGGGCATCAAGGACACCGGCGAGCAGCGGGTATGGGGTTTCTTCGGGGATGGCGAGATGGACGAGCCGGAATCGATGGCGGCGCTGTCCCTGGCTTCCCGGGAATCCTTGGACAACCTCATCTTCGTCGTCAACTGCAACCTCCAGCGGCTCGACGGCCCCGTGCGCGGCAACGGCAAGATCATCCAGGAGCTCGAATCGATCTTCCGCGGGGCCGGTTGGCATGTGATCAAGGTCGTCTGGGGCCGCGAGTGGGATCCGCTCCTGGCGCGGGATACCGACGGCGTTCTGGTCCACAAGATGAACACGACGGTCGATGGAGAGTTCCAGCGCTACGCGGTCGAGTCGGGCGCGTACATCCGCGAGCATTTCTTCGGACCGGACGAGCGTCTGCGGGGGATGGTCGAACATCTCTCGGACGACGATCTTCGGCGCCTGAGGAGGGGTGGGCACGACTACAAGAAGCTCTACGCCGCGTTCGCTTCGGCGGTAGAACTACGGGGAGCACCTGTGGTGATCCTCGCCAAGACCGTCAAAGGCTGGACGCTTGGCGAGAAGATCGCCGGACGTAACGTCACGCACCAGACCAAAAAGCTCACCGAAGAAGAGCTGAAGGTCTTCCGGGACGAGCTCGAACTCCCGATCAGCGACAATGAGATCACGGAGGGCCGTCCTCCTTACTACCACCCGGGGCCGAACAGCAAAGAGGTGCAGTACCTGTTGGCGCGACGCCACGCCTTGGGCGGCATGGTGCCCGAGAGGCGCGTCGTCGCCCAGGTGCCCGAGTTGCCCAAGTCGGATCTGTATG
>JBKHYB010000021.1:0-10871 GCA_046565725.1 Actinomycetota bacterium | reverse complement strand
TTCCGGCACCGTTCTCGCCTAACAAGGTGTGGACCTCACCCCCTACCAGGGTGAGGTCCACGTTCCTGTTGGCAACTACTCCGGGGAACCGCTTGGTTATCCCTCGGAGTTCAACCTTCATGTGTCGAGTATCGCGTACAGGCCTACAGGTAGTCCTGGACGTTCAACTCACCCGAGATGATCTGCTGCTGGATCTCCTCGAGCTCTGTCTTGATCTCGTCGTCGATCTGGTCCTCGAACTCGTGGAACGGAGCTATGCCAACGCCACCGTTCTCGAGGGTGCCCGAGTAGAGACCACCCTCGAAAGCGTCCTCAACGGCAGCCTGGACGGCATCGAATACCGCAACGTTCATGTTCTTCATGACCGAGGTCAGGAACAGGCTGCAGTACTCGGAAGCGCTTACACAGCCGTCCGTGTCCACCCACACCAGGGCACCTTCACCTGCATCCTGGAGGGCGGCGGCGGATCCGAGTCCGACCGGACCGGCGACCGGCATGATGATGTCGGCACCTTCGTCGAGCAGGGACTCAGTCGTGTTACGGCCGTTGTCCTGGTTCTCGAAGTCACCCGTGAACAGACCGTCCTGCTTCTTGGTGTCCCAACCGAGCACCTCGACATTGCCGCCGTGCTGCTCGTTGTAGTAGTTCGCACCTGCCACGAAGCCGTTCATGAAGATCGTGACCGGCGGGATGTTGATCCCTCCGTAGGTGCCCAGCTTGCCCGTCGCGCTCTGAGCAGCGGCGACGTACCCGGCCAGGAACGCGGCCTGGTCGGTCTGGAAGGTGAGCTCTTTCACGTTGTCGTAGGTGACGTCCTCACCCTTCTCGGAATCGAAGAAGTCCACGTCCACGATCGCGAATTTCTGATCGGGGTTCGCTTCCGCCATCTTGGCCGTCGCGTCCCCAAGCAGGAATCCGACGGTGATGATGATGTCGCACCCTTGGTCGATGAACGCCTGGATGTTCGGTTCGAAATCGTTAGGCGTCTGCGACTCGAGGTACTTCGGCTCTACGCCCAGTTCCTCTTGAGCCTGGAGCAGCCCGTCGTAAGCGGTCTGGTTGAAGGACTTGTCGTCGATACCGCCCGTGTCGGTGACCTGACACGCGGTCATCCCTTCACCCGGAAGGGCTTCTTCTTCGGTGCCGGAGTCTCCACCGGTGTCGGTGCCTTCCTCCTCGGCACACGCCGCAGCGAACAGTGACAGCACCAGGAACATCGCGATGAACCAGGGCTTCAACCCTCGGTTTCTCAAAACTTCCCCTCCATTCTGAAAACGCGGCCTCTTCCCGGACCAGCGAGGCCCCTACGGAACGCAGCCTAATAGGGCGAGCGGGTAGAAGGGTAGGGGCATTTCTACTTACGCGGATAAGGTCATCCCGGAATGAAGATCTATACCAAGAAGGGCGACGACGGCTCCACCGGTCTCCTCTACGGGGGGAGGATCGGTAAGGACGACCCTCGGACGGAGGTCTACGGGACCCTGGACGAGACCGTCTCTGCCCTCGGCATCGCCAGGGCGGGGGGCTTGGTCCCCCGGATCGAAGAGATCGTGGTGAGGATCCAGCGCGAGATGTTCGTGGTGGGGGCCCAGTTGGCCACTTCGCTGGAGAACCAGGGCAAGCTGGTGGACGGAGTGTCCAAGGTCACTCCCGAGATGACGGTCCATTGCGAGTCCGACATCGATTCGCTGTTGGAGGAACACCCTTTGCCCCAGGAGTTCATCCTTCCGGGTGCAACCCCCGGAAGTGCGGGCCTGGACCTGGCCAGATCGACCGTGCGACGGGCCGAGCGGCAAGCGGTAGCGCTGCTGCGGGCCGAACAGATGCCCGATCCGGAGATCGTCCGCTATCTCAACCGTGTAAGTGACCTGATGTTCGCCCTCGCCCGCTACCAGGAAGCCGAAGAGGGCAAGGAAGCGGATCCCTCCCGGCCCCGATGAGACCGCTCCATTTCTGCCAGGCGTGTGGAGCACGTCTTGATCCCGCCGCCGTCGACGGCCCTGCCGGATGCCCCTCGTGCGGCCGCCACTGGTACCAGAACATGGCGCCGACGGCCGGTGCTGCCATCGTCAAGGACGGAAAGGTCCTCATAACCAAGCGGGCTTTCCACCCGGAGAAGGGGCGCTACGACATTCCCGGCGGGTTCCTCCACATGCGCGAGCATCCGGTCGACGCCTTGAAGCGAGAGGTGAAAGAGGAGCTCGATATCGAGATCGAGGCCACGATGGACGACATCGTCCAGATGGTCCCTCACCCTTACGGGGATGACGGCGAGTGGGTGCTGGCGATCGGCTTCAGAGCCCGATGGGTAGGAGGCGAGCCCAAACCCGGAGACGATGTTGAATCCTTCGTGTGGGTAGGACCGGACGAATTGGATTCCTACGACTTCGCGTGGGAACACGATCGGGATCTGGCGAGAGGGGCGTTGGAACATGAGTGACGTGGAGACGAAGGACATGATCCGCATGCTGTCGTTCGGGCGCATCGTGATCGGAGCGGGAGCGTTCATGGCTCCTCGGCGCTTCGGACGGGCGTGGACGGGAGGGCCCGCAGAAGAGACCGCTTCGGTGATGGCGGTGCGGGGCCTCGGTGCTCGTGATGTAGCCCTAGGACTCGGCACGCTTCTGGCGCTCGAGGGAGACGGCCCGGTGCGTGGCTGGCTGGAGGCCCAAGCCCTGGCGGACGCTTCGGACACGGTGTCGACGCTCGCCAACTTCGGAGACATCCCCGGCATCCGCCGCTTCGTGATGCTGGCGACCGCTGCCACTGCCTGTTACTTGGGCATCAGACTGGCCGGCGAGGTCGACTAGCAGGGCTAGCATCTCCCGCTATGGATTTCAGCCATGGTGAGGAGCAGCTCGAGTTCTACCGATCGGTAAAGGACTTCGCGGCGAGCGTCGTCGAGCCGGGAGCGCACGAGCGCGACGTCGAGGGTCGGTTCGACCGCGATGTCTGGGATCGCCTCGGCGAGTTCGGTCTCTTGGGTCTACCTATCCCGGAGGAGTACGGAGGCTCCGGTGCCGACATCATCACCACCTGTCTGGCCTTGGAGGCGCTGGCCGAAGGCGGCCACGACGCGGGTCTTGGTCTCTCGGTGGGCGCTCACGTCACGATCGGTACCGTCCCCATCTGGCTCCACGGGACCGAGGACCAGAAGACGAAGTACCTGCCCAAGCTGTGCAGCGGGGAGTGGATCGGAGCGATGGCGATCACGGAGCCGGAGGCGGGTTCCGACACCGCCTCCATAAAGTGCCGAGCTCGTCGCGATGGCGATGACTGGATCATCAATGGATCGAAGATCTTCATCACGAACGGCTCGATAGCAGACACCGTGATCGTGATCGCAGTAACCGATCAGGATGCGGGAGCGGGACAGGGCGTCAGCGCTTTCATCGTCGAGAAGGGCACCCCGGGCTTCGTCGTAGACCGGGACCTCGACAAGATGGGCACTCGGTCGTCGCCGCTGTCGCTCCTCCACTTCGACGATTGCCGCGTCCCCGGCGAGAACCTGCTGGGTCAGGAGGGCTCGGCCCTCTGGCAGATCGCGTTCGAGTGCTTCGACTGGGAACGCACCGTGATGATCGCCGGTTCCGTCGGTTCGATGAAGGCGACCCTCGATGCGTCCATCAAGTACGCCCAGGAGCGGATCGCCTTCGGCAAGCCGATCGCCAAACACCAAGCGATCCAGCACAAGATCGCTGAGATGAAGGCCCGTTACGACGCGGCCCGGCTCGTCCTTTACAGGGCGGCATGGCTGAAGCAGGAAGGTAAGGAGCACCAGGCCGAGGCCTCGGTGGCCAAGTACCTCGTGGCCGAGTTCGGGATGCAGAACGCCCTCGAAGCGACCCAGATCTTCGGCGGCTACGGCTACATCAAAGAGTTCCCGGTCGAACGCTCGATCCGGGACGCCAAACTGATCTCGATCGGAGGCGGAACCTCCGAGATCCAGAAGATGATCATCGCCCGTACGCTCCTCGGTTCGTAGCAGGAGCAGGGCCGATCGTCGGCACCTTCACGTGCCGGAGATCGTGATGAGCTGCTCCCGCAGCGATCCGTACTCGACGGGCCCGTCGATCCTCAGCTCCTGCATCCCGGTCGGCCCGAGCACGATGGTCACCGGCTGGTAGGGCACGTCGAAAAGGTCCCACACCTCTGGCGCGTGGGCCATCGGATAAGGAACGTCGAAGTCGTCGACGTAACGTTCGCCGTCTTCGATCGTGTCGTTGTTGCTCACGCCGATGAAGGTGATCTCCCCTTCGAACTCCTCAGCCAACTGGTTGAGGTCGGGCTGTTCGCCCTGGCACTGCGGTCACCATGACTCCCAGAAGTTGATCACCACCGGATTCCCCGCTTGGGAAGCGAGTTCGAAGCGGTCCCCTTCGAATGTCTCCACGGTGAAGTTGGGCCCCTCCCATCGGACGGCATCGGACCGGGGATCTTCCACCTTGGGCGACGGCATCGAGGCGGCCTCGACATCCTCAGCCGGGGGCGTAACGGGGGCCGAGCCGCCGCACGCGCCGAACAGCAGGGCGGCGGAAGCAAGAAGGAAGAGCGAACGTTTCATCGCAACCATCATGCCTGTGGTCCTGGCCTACTGGTACATCTGTCGCTTTCTTCTTAGGTTCTCTTCACCTAATGTCGCCGCATGGCGTGGCCTTTCTCGGACGAGCACGAGGAACTCCGACGGTCGATCCGCGCTTTCGTCGAGTCTGAACTCGCCCCCAATGCCGACAAGTGGGAGGCCGAAGGAGATTTCCCGGACTGGGTCTTCAGCCGCCTGGGAGAGTTGGGTTTCCTCGGACTCTCCTATCCAGAGCAGTACGGCGGCGGTGGCGGGGACTACCTCTGCCAGATCGTGCTCGCGGAGGAGATGGCCGGTTGCCTTTCGGGAGGCATAGCCATGGCGGTGGCGGTTCAGACCGACATGGCAGTCCCGCCGATCCACAAGTTCGGGACGGAGGAGCAGAAGCAGCGCTACCTCGTTCCCGCCCTTCGCGGCGAGAAGATCTTCTGCCTCGGCATCACCGAACCCGACGCGGGAAGTGACGTTCAGAGCATCTCCACGACGGCGAAGAAGGTCGACGGAGGCTGGCTGATCCATGGCCGGAAGATCTTCATCACGAACGGCCGTCGGGCGCACGCGATGACGCTGGTTGCGAAGACCGACCGGGACGCGGGTCACCAGGGGATATCGCTGTTCGTGGTCGATACAGATACACCCGGATTCGAGGTAGCCAGGACGCTCGACAAGGTGGGGATGCGCACCTCCGATACGGCCGAGATCACCTTCACCGACATGTTCGTGCCGGACGATGCACTGCTCGGCAAGGAAGGCGAGGGCTTCTACAACATCTCTTGGGAGCTCCAAGGGGAACGTCTGGTCGGAGCCGCAGGCACGATCGCGGGCGCTCGTCGGCAGTTCGAAGCAGCGCTCGGATACGCGAAAGAACGTAAGACCTTCGGCAAACCGATCGGGAAGCACCAGGTCATCCGCCATTACCTGGCGGAGATGGCGACCGAGATCGAAGCAGCCCAACAACTCGTCTATCACGCCGCGGTGAAGGTAGCGGAGGGCGGATACCCGGTCCGCGAGATATCGATGGCGAAGCTGCTGACCGGAGAGGTCGCCTGGAAGGTCGCCGACAAGGCGCTGCAGATCTTCGGCGGCTTCGGTTACTCGATGGAGTCCACGATCCAGCGGGCGTGGAGAGACACGCGCCTGATCAGGATCGGCGGTGGGACCGACGAGGTCATGAGAGAGATCATCGACAAGCTCGAAGGCGAGCCCACCGAGCCCGAGCGGCCGAAAGATCTCTTCACCGAGGAACACGAAGCGTTGAGAGCTTCGGTCCGCGCCTTCGTTGAGAAGGAGATCGTTCCCAACTCACAGAGATGGGAAGCCGAGGAAGCCTTCCCGCGCGAGCTGTTCCAGCGCGTGGGTGAGCTGGGTTTCTTCGGCATGAAGTTCCCCGAAGAGGTCGGAGGTTCCGGTCCCGACCCGGTCGCCGATGCGGTCGTCACGGAAGAACTCGCTCGGTGTGGATCGGGGGGAACCTCGGCGAGCCTCGGCGCTCACAAGGACCTGGCCAGTCTCTACGTGTACAACTTCGGCACCGCCGAGCAGCACGAACGCTGGTTGCGACCCTCGATAGAAGGGCGTGCCGTTGGGGCACTAGGTATCACCGAGCCCGACGCCGGCAGCGACGTGGCGGCATTGCGAACGAGAGCCAAACGCGACGGTGACGACTGGATCATCAATGGAACCAAGACGTTCATCACCAACGGTGAGTGGTGCGACTACGTGGTCGTTGCCGCCAAGACGGATCCCGGCGCCGGTCACTCGGGCCTGACGCTTTTCGTCGTTGATCGTGGAACCCCCGGATTCGAGAGCAACAAGTTGCGAATGCTCGGATGGCGAGCGTCGAACACCGGAGAGCTGTCGTTCTCGGATGTCCGCGTCCCCGATGCCAACCGGCTAGGGGAGGTCGGAGGCGGCTTCTACGCGATCATGCGCAACTTCGCGTGGGAGAGGCTGTGCATGTCGCTGGGTGCGATGTCGGGGGCCGTCCGTACGTACGAGGTTGCCAAGCGCTACGCGAATGAACGCCAAGCCTTCGGCCGTCCCGTCGCTGCCTTCCAGGTATGGCGCCATCGCTTCGCCGACATGGCAACCAAGATCGAAGCGGGGCGCGCGCTCACCTACTCGCTGCTTCGCTTGTATGCGCAGGGCGAGGAACCCCTGCGCGAGGTGGCGATGGCCAAATTATTCACGAACGACCTGGCATTCCACGTGGCCGACGAATGCGTCCAGGTCCACGGCGGTTACGGATACATGATGGAGTTCCCGGCCCAACGCGCCTGGCGCGACACCCGTCTCGGCCCGATCGGAGGCGGCACGTCCGAGATCATGAAGGAGATCATCGGCCGCTCCTACGGCCTGTAGGCGAAAGGGCGAACCGAGGCGTTAGGCCGCCTAGCGCCAGGCTCCCAGCACCGCTCCGACGGCTATCAGTCCGAGCGTGTAGTAAGCACCGAACAGGATCGAAAGCCGGGACGACCTCTGCTCGTACGCTCCATTCATCAGATTGCTCATCAGCACGAAGCCAACTCCGGCCAAAGCACCCAAGACGACTCCGTCGGTCACGTCCGGGTCCGGGAAAGCCGTGAGGATCACCGCCATCACTACCGTGCTGGCCAGAGAAGCGGCGATGCCGATGAACATCTCGGCCCCCGGGCCTTGTCCGGCGACGTCTTCATCCGACATCCCCATCTCGTTCAACCAGAGCTTCTTGAAGAGCACTCCGTACCAGAGGGCACCGAGCGCTTGATGCAGTGCCGTCGCGGTGATGATGGCGAGCCAGTTGACATCCAGGTCCACGAGGCCTCCTTAAGGGATGTTCCACGCACATCCGGACCGATCATAAGTAAGACAAGGTGCTCAGGTCACGTGTCGTTGGTCACGGCCCCCGACATCGGGTAGATGCCAGTTCCGGAATGCTGCCACCAGGCGCAGCCCACATGTCACGATGACCGCCACGGTTCCGGCGAACGCGCGCTCGACCTCGACCTCGTTGGCGATGATGACCAGCGCAGACCCGACGGCGGCGGCCAGCGCATAGACCTCTCGCCTTAGCACCACGGGTATCCGAGCGACCAGGAGGTCCCGCGCCACTCCACCACCGACCCCCGTGAGGACGCCCAGCGCCAGGGCGGTCGGCGCGGGGGCTCCCAGGTCTAGCGCGCGCCACGTGCCGGTGACGGCGAACAGACCCAAGCCGGCGGCGTCGAGCATGGTGATCGGCCGGCCGAACCTGTCGAGAAGCGCCGGCCATAGGTAGCCGAGCGCCGTAGCTACGAGGGCGACCGCTGGGTAACGCCAGTCGGTGAGCGCGAGGGGCGGGGTCGCCCCCAACAGAACGTCGCGTGCCAGGCCCCCGGCAGTTCCGGCGGCGAAGGACAGGACGAAGGCACCGAAGAGGTCCAGGTGAGACCGCCTAGCCAGAACGACGCCGCTGAGGGCGAACGCGAACGTCCCGAGGAGGTCGAAGGCGACTAGCACGGTGCCATTGTCTCCCTCCGCCAGACCCGGGGCGATCCTCTTCACATCCAGGGGGTGTCGGGCGTAGCGTGGTCGAAGAGGGTCTTGGCGGCGGTGCGAGCATCGTCGAGCGAGCCCGGGAGGGGGTGATGTACGTCAGGGCCGGCGGGCGGAGCAACATCGCCATCTCTGCTGGGAGGTTCACATGACCAGGTCCGACGTAGAGGTCGACATCAAGGAAACCCTCGGTCTCATCCCCAAGTTCCTGCAGGACGTTCCCGACTATCTGATCGAGAGCGAATGGGAGTCGTTCAAGAGGTTCTCGCTGTCCGACGAAACGGCGATCCCGATCAAGTACAAGCAACTGATCGGTCTCGCCATCTCCGGAGCGACCCGCTGCCGTTACTGCGCTTACTTCCACGCCGAGGCCGCGAGGTTGTTCGGGGCTACGGAGGAAGAGATCAGAGAGGCAGCACTTCAGGCCAAGGACACGATGGGCTGGAGCTCCTACCTCAACACGCTCCTGTATGACTTCGATGATTTCAAGGCCGAGTTCGATGCGATAGCGGATCACGTCCGCGCATCGATGTCTTAAGGGTGGTCGCGGGAGGGGGAGCTACAGCTTCCTCTCCCGCCTTGCCGCCATCGCTCTATCGAAGTCGTCTAGGACCTTCTCGAGGCCAACGGCCGCGTCCGCGCTGGCGTGAGGGTCCGACCGCATCACGGCCAGAGACATGCGGGCACCAGCCATCAATAGGGAGATCTCGTGAGCTGTTGCCGTGATCGTGAACACCCCATCCCGAACCTCATCGACCTTCATCGCGCCTCCCTGACTTGTCTGGCGTTTGTAACTCCGGTCAGACCTCGGTTGTTAGGGCACGTGGCTCGGCCAGGGATCCGATCAGTCCTCCAAGGAGCGAGGCCATGACCGTCGCGCCGGCCCAGAGTTCGGGCGACCAGCCCACGCCCTCTTGGAGTTCGAAGACCAAGAAGTATGTCGACCAGGCCGCCAGTGGTACGAGTCCACCCATCAGCCAGCCGGGGACCTCGCGGCGTATCGATGCATCGACCACTACACCAACCACCGGACCGATCACGATCAGGAGCCACTGCTCGAATCCGTTGAGACCTGTTTGGGCAACGAGGAGCGTCGTGTACAGAACGAGGAACGTGCCCGGCGGAGTCTTCCACCTGCGTCGAACGAACAGAGCGGGAAGCAGGAACACGATCGTCGTGACGAAGATCGCTCCTATGGTCCAGTTCTCGCGCAGCTCGGCCGCCAGGGCGGGTGTCAGGCGGACGAGATCATGCGTGTGCGTGGTCGCATTCTCGTAGGCCACCGAGGTTGTGCTGAAGGGCGACAGGTAACTCAGGAAGAACGCTCCGACCGCGGTCAGAAGTGTCAAAGACAGCAATGCCGGCAGGAACTCGGCCCAGGAAACCGTGACCGCCGGCGATCGGAGCCTCGTCCGTAGGGGTGCCGACAGGGCGATGGCCCCGCCCATGAGGAGAAGGAGATGGGTCGGGCTCAACAGAGCCTCCAGGTTCACTTCGATGCCGAAGATCTCGTGCCAGAGGAGGTCGCCGATCGCTCCTATCCCGAAGAGGGTGAATCCCGCGATCGAGGAGAGATGACCTGGTGGCATGGTCGCCAGGATCGATCGATCTGGTTCCTGGCGCCGCCACGCGATCCAACCGGCCCACAGGGCGGCGGCGGCGAAGCCGCTGTACAGGACGCCGTGCCAGGGACTGAAGAAGGACTCGGGCTTCTGATGTGAATGTGCCCACCCATCGAGGAACAGCCCGACGATAGTCCACAGACCGAAGACCATCCCGAGCGATTCGTCCGTCTTCGTCAGAGGAAGACCCGCGGTCGCGGCATGCAGGGCGACGCCTTCGCCCGATGGTTTGGTTCTCAACGGGGTTGCCCGAGGGCGCGGCGGCTGGCCATGTGGCTATCTTTGCACTCTCTGGCGGTATCGGCGTATGCGCACAGCCGACCGCATCCGGTTTCAGCGCACCGCCTTCTTAACCAGACGCTGGATCTTCGCCTCCACGGTGGGGGTGAGCTCCTTCAGCGCGAACGCCGTGGGCCACATGTCACCCTGATCGAGGTTCGCGCTGTCGCTGAAGCCCAGCGTGGCGTACCGCGTCTTGAACTTGTCGGCGCTCTGGAAGAAGCACACCACCTTGTCGTCCTTCGCGTAGGCCGGCATGCCGTACCAGGTCTTCGGGGAGAGCTCCGGTGCAGTCGTTGTGATCAGCGCGTGAAGTCTTTCGCCCATCTGTCGGTCGGGCTTCGCCATCTTCGCGACGGCTGCCAGCAGAGCTTTCTCTCCTTCTTGTCTGCTCGCGGCCGCCTTCAGTTCTTTGGCCCGTTCCCTCATGGCGGCCCGCTCCTCAGGCGTGAAGCCCTTCGATGTGCCATCTGCGCTCTTCTTGGAAGTGGGCTTTCGTGTGGGTTTCTTGGTGCTCTTCTTCGCGGCTGCCACGGTCCCTCCTAGTCCCTGGATCAGCGAGGCAGCCTAGCCCTTGCTTACGCGGATCAGGGAGGCCAGTTCCCGGCCTAAGGACGCCACTCCTTCCGGCGTCTCGATCGAGATCGGCCCATCCATGGGCGCGATGTCTTTGACCAAGACCTTCACGCCGGGCCGGACGCCGTTCGTGTCGAGGTAGGGCAGGACCTCTTCCTTCAGTTCGGAGATCTGGACGATCTCGCCGCCCTCCTCGAGCTTCGTGATCTCGATCCCGTCGAGCGTCCCGCAGTCGTGCTCCGTGACCACGGCGTCCTGCGCGACGTCGACGAGACGGCGCGTGAGGTAGCCTGAGTTCG
>JBKHYB010000020.1:0-11153 GCA_046565725.1 Actinomycetota bacterium | reverse complement strand
CGCGGGCGTCGTTACGCTCCCTCTCCGAGGCTGAGCGTAAGGAAGCAGGTCGCCTCGCCAACGAGGTCCAGAACGAGATCCAGGCGGCCCTCGATGCCCGCCGACAGGCCTTCGAGGCGCGCGAGCTGGCCCAGCGATGGGAGAGCGAGCGGATCGACGTAACGCTGCCCGCCGCGATGGCTCCGGTCGGTGCCGTTCATCTCCTTACCCAGACGCTGTGGGAGATCGTGGACATCTTCGTCGGTCTCGGCTATCAGATCGCCGAAGGGCCCGACGTCGAGTACTCGCGCTACAACTTCGACGCACTGAACACACCCCTGGATCACCCGTCCCGTTCGCCGATCGACACCTTCTACATCGAGGGCAAAGGCGACGAGGTGTGTCTGCGGACCCAGACGTCCCCGATCCAGATCCGCGTGATGGAGCAACAAGAGCCACCCGTGTACGTGGTCGCCCCGGGCCGGGTCTATCGCCGCGACACCGTCGACGCGACTCACCTACAACAGTTCTTCCAGCTGGAGGGCTTGACGGTCGACGAAGGCATCACGATGAGTGACCTGCGCGGCACGTTGCAGAACTTCGCTCGCGAGCTCTTCGGCGATAACCTCAAGGTCAGGTTCCGGCCTCACTTCTTCCCCTTCACCGAACCGTCTGCCGAGATGGATGTTGAATGCTTCCTGTGCCGGGGGAGCGACCCGCGTTGCCGCGTCTGCAAGGGCGAGGGCTGGGTCGAGATCCTCGGGTGCGGGATGGTCGATCCTCAGGTACTGGCCTGGGTCGGATACGACACTGAGCGCTACACAGGCTTCGCGTTCGGTATGGGTGTCGAGCGGATCGCGGCCTTGGCTCACGGGGTCAACGATCTGCGCGCTCTCTACGAGAACGATCTGCGCTTCAACCTGCAGTTCGGGGGTGTCGTATGAGGGTGCCTCTTTCCTGGCTGGCCGAGATGGTGGACCTCCAAGGGATAGACCACGGCGAGCTTGCCCACCGTCTGTCGATGACCGGCACCAAGGTCGAATCGATCGACCAGCCTGGAAAGGAGATCGGCGGGATCATCGTCGCCGAGGTGAAGGCGATCCAGGAACATCCGAACGCCGACAACCTTTCGCTGGTCGATGTCTCGACCGGAGACGGAGTCACGCAGGTGGTCTGCGGCGCCAAGAACTTCGCGGTGGGGGACCGGGTCCCGTTCGCACGGGTGGGCTCGAGGCTGCCGGGCTTCGAGATCGGTGCCCGCAAGATCCGCGGGATCGTCAGCGAGGGGATGCTGTGCTCGGGCTCGGAGCTCGGCATCAGCAAGGACCACTCCGGGCTACTGATCCTGCAGCCCGATGCTCCGCTGGGTGCAGACGTCTCCGCTCTGCTCGGACTCGACGACACCATCATCGAGCTGGAGTTGACCCCCAACCGGCCCGACTGCATGAGCATCCTGGGGGTGGCGCGCGAGGTCGCAGCGCTGTACGGACGGCCACTGGTGCGGCCTCCGGCAGACACGGTGCTCGACGGATCGCCGAGCGTGTCGGTGACGATCGAGGACCCTCAGGGGTGCCCCCGCTACCTCGCCGTGGCGATCTCCGGGGTCGCCATCGGTCCTTCTCCGGCGCACATCGCGTCGCGCCTGTTGGCCGCCGGCGTGCGTCCGATATCAAACGTGGTCGACGCGACCAACTACGTTCTTATGGAGCTCGGACAGCCGACCCACGCTTTCGACGCGGGCCGTGTGACCGACCGCAGCATCATCGTGCGCCGGGCGACCGAGGGAGAGACGCTGGTCACCCTCGACGACGTCGAGCGCTCGCTCGTTGCCTCGGACCTTCTCATCACCGACCCCGGAGGCCCGATCGCTCTCGCCGGTGTGATGGGGGGCCGCGACAGCGAGGTGTCGTCGTCCACGACAGAGGTGATCCTCGAGGTGGCGTCCTTCGAGCGATCGGCGGTCGCGCTGACGTCCCGTCGGTTGGGTCTTCGGTCGGAGGCCTCGTCGAGGTTCGAGCGCGGCGTCGATGTCGAGTCGGCGCCGTTCGCGGCCGCACGCTGCGCCGATCTGATCGTTCAGCTCGCCGGGGGCCGCGTCGATGGAGCCGCCGACGAGTATCCACAACCGTTCGTCCGACCCACCGTCACGCTGAGACCCGTGCGCACCGATCACCTGCTAGGGATGAACATCGCGCCGGAGCGCCAAGTGGAACATCTCCGCTCGATCGAACTGGACGCAACGCTCGACGGAGACGTCATCTCCGTGCAGGTGCCGGCGTTCCGCCCCGACCTCGAACGTGAGGTCGATCTGATCGAAGAGGTGGCTCGCCTGGAGGGATTCGAGAACCTACCGGCCACCGTGCCCAGTGGACCGGCGGGCGGACTGACGCGCGAACAGGCCGCCGTGCGCACGATCACGCGCGTTCTTGCAGCGCGAGGCCTGGCCGAAGCGTGGACGTCATCGTTCATAGCGGAGCCGGACCTGGACCTGATGGGCCTCGATGCGGACCATCCCTACCGGCATGTCGTGCGCGTGGCGAACCCCATGGTCGAACAGGAAGGGGCGCTCCGGAGCACGATGATCCCCGGCCTCCTACGCAGCGTTGCCCGGAATCATGCCCACCGGGCCCAGGGCGTCGCCCTGTTCGAGGTCTCGCATATCTACGGTCTCACCACGGGGGACCTCGCCGACGAGCAGCTGGTGCTCGGGCTGGCGACCGCCGGTTACCGGATCCCACCGTCGTGGAACTCCGACGGCCAGAGATGGGACTTCTTCACCGCTAAGGGCGCCCTTGAAGCCGCCCTGTCTGCGATCGGGGTCGAGGGATGCACCTACGCCCCGGTGGGCGGAGCCACCGCACCGTTCCACCCGACCAGGGCCGCTTCGATCACCTTGGGGGGCGCATCGATCGGCGTCATCGGAGAGATCCATCCTGACGTTTGCGACCGCTTCGACATCCCGGAAGGCGCCGTGATCGTAGAGGTGTCGCTGGCGCCCGTCTTCGCGGCATCGCCGGACCGCAAGGAAGCGGTCGAGCTGCCTCGGTTCCCGAGCATGCACATCGACCTTGCCGTCGTCGTGGACCGTGGGGTGGCTGCAGGGAAGGTGGAAGACATCATCCGCAAGGCCGGCTCTCCGGAGGTGGTTGCCGTGCGCCTGTTCGATCTCTACGAAGGTGAACAGGTCCCGGCAGGCAAGAAGAGCCTCGCTTTCTCGCTGGAGTTGCGCGATCCCGAACGGACCATGACGGACGAGGAGGCGCTCAAGGTGCGCGACCGGATCGTCTCGGCTCTGGCCGAGAGGCTCGGAGCGGAGATGAGGGGATAGTGCCGTGAAGGGCCGGGACTTCCTGTCGATCGGGGACGTCACCCCCGTCGATCTGCGCACCCTGTTGGACGACGCAGCCACGGTCAAGAAGGACCCGGTGGGCTGGAGCGACCGCTTGTCCGGCAAGCAGATCGCACTCATCTTCGAGAAGCCGTCCACACGCACGAGGGTGTCTTTCGAAACGGCCGTGGAGACCATGGGCGGACATGCGATCGTGCTGCGCGGTGACGAGCTTCAACTGGGACGCGGCGAGACCATCGAGGACACCGGCAAGGTCCTGTCGCGTTACGTGGACGGCATCGTGATCCGCACCTTCGGCCAGGATCGCCTCGAGCGCCTCGCCGCCGCCGCCGACGTTCCGGTGATAAACGCCCTCAGCGATCTCGAACATCCTTGCCAGGCACTTGCCGATCTCCAGACCATCGAAGAGACCTTCCCCGACCTGTCGGGCCGGATCGTGGCCTACATCGGCGACGGCAACAACGTCGCCCATTCGCTGATGTTGGGAGCGGCCGCCCTGGGGCTCGATATCCGTGTCGCAAGTCCGTCCGGCTACGAACCGGACGAGACCATCGTCGAACGTGCCCGCGAGGCAGCCGGTAGGAGCGACGCTGATGTCCGGGTGACCGGCGACCCCCGGGAGGCTGCCGCCGGAGCACACGTCCTCTATACGGACGTGTGGGCGTCGATGGGGCAAGAAGACGAGGCATCCGAGCGCAAGGCGGCGTTCGCCGGCTACCAGATCGATCGGTCGCTGCTCGACCTCGCCTCCGACGACGCGATCGTCATGCACTGCCTGCCCGCCCACCGTGGCGAAGAGATCGCGGCCGACGTGATCGACGGGCCGCACTCTGTGGTCTGGGACCAGGCCGAGAACCGCAAGCACGCCCAGAAAGCCCTGCTGGCCCGCTTGCTTGGCTGAGATGCGCAAGAGGTTGACGCGGGCGTTCTATGCCCGGGACGCGATCACGGTCGCCAGGGAGCTGATCGGCTGCGTGCTCGTCCATCGCAGCGACGAGGGCGAGGCTTCGGTTCGCCTCGTGGAGACGGAGGCCTACCGCGGCTCCCAGGACCCCGGGTCGCACGGATACCGGGGCATGACCCCTCGGACGGAGGTGATGTTCGGGCCCCCAGGCCACCTCTACGTCTATTTCACCTACGGGATGCACTGGTGCGCCAACGTCGTCTGTGCGAGCGACGGGGTGTGCGAGGCGGTGCTTCTACGCGCCGGTGAGCCGGTGGAAGGGGTCACTTCGATGCGCCGGAGGAGGGGAGTGGCGAACGATCGCCTGCTTGCAGCCGGCCCGGCACGTCTTACTCAAGCCCTGGGCTTGGGACGGGAACACAACGGTGTCCCGTTGTTGCGTGGGTCGTCGACGTTCATCTACGAAGACGAGTTCACATCGGGTTTCCGTGCTTCGGAGATCGCTCAGACGGTCAGGATCGGACTGGCCGAGGGCCGCGGCGATGACATCCCATGGCGGTTCGTCGTACCGGGTCACCCACACGCGTCGCGCCGAAGGTGAGTCTCAGGGGTTGACCCAGATCGTCACGGTCGACCCCTCTTCCGCCGTGTCGCCGCCCGAGGGGTTCTGCTTCCAGACCTTGCCCTTGTTTCGCCGCGCGTCGTTGGGGTTCGATTCCCGCTGGCGGATCACCTCGACGTCGAAGCCGGCGTCGAGCAGTCGCTCACGCGCCTCGTCTTCGGTGAGGCCGAGGACGTCGGGAACCTCACGCTGCTCCAGTTCATCTTGCTCCTCGGCCTGCTTCTTGCTGATCGAGACGACGATCGTGACGACGGTTCCGGCAGGTGCCTTGGTGCCCGGCGCCGGATCCTGATCGATCACGCGTCCGGGCGGGTAGGTCTTGCTGACCTCTTCGACCTGGTTGACCTCGAATCCGGCGTCCTCCAGCACCCGGATCGCATCCTTCACCGGGAACGAGAAGACATCGGGGACCCGGACCTTGCCGCTCTTGACCCGGCAGGATTCCTTCGGTTCGGTCCCTTCGATGAACTGCGCCTGGGTGCGGTGCTCGTCGGGCGTGAAGCGGTTGGCCAGCTTGCCGCAGCGGGTGTCGATCGTGACGGTGATGAAGCCGCCCGGTGACTGGAAGCCCTCGATCGGGAGGCCTATCAGCGCGATCTCCATGAATGCGGCCCATATAGCTGCGGGGAACGATCCTCCGGTGACGCCGGATCCCCCGGACATCAGACGGGTGGGGCGGCACGGTTGGTACGAGCCCGCGCAGGATGCCTTCATCTCTATCTGGCCTTCGGGATAGCCGACCCACACGGCCGTGGCGAGGTTCGGGGTGTAACCGGCGAACCATGCGTCCCGGTACTCCTGTGCGGTCCCGGTCTTGCCCGCCGCGGGGCGGCCGATCTGGGCGTTGATACCGGTGCCTCGCTCGATGACCTGTTCCAGAGCGGCCGTGACGAGGTAGGCGACCTGGGGTTCGAGGATCTTCTGCTCCTCGGGCTCGTGCTGGAACAACACCTCGCCGTCGGGCGCCACGATCTTGGAGATCGCGACGGGCGGCCGGTAGATGCCTCCGGCGGCCAACGTGGCGTAGGCCGACGCCATGCCCAAGGGGTTGACCTCGTTGGCTCCGAGCACGGTGGACTCGTAGGGCTCGACCTCGGTGCGGATCCCCATCGCCTGTGCGGTCTCGGCTACGTCGGCAGGGCCGACCTCCTGGATCAGTTGGGCGTAAACGGTGTTGGTCGATCGCACCGTCGCTTCGAGCAACGTGATCTTTCCGCTGGAGGACATCTCGTAGTTGCACGGCCTCCACGGCTCGCCGCTCGAGGTGGCGAGATCGATGCAAGACGGCGCCCGGTAAAGCTTGGACAGGGAGATGCCTTGCTTGACCGCTTCGATCAATGCGAACGGCTTGAACGAAGAACCCGCCTGACGGCCGGTTCCGGGGGCGGGACCGGGCTGGAAGGGCTGCTTGCAGTTACCCTTGTCGTTGCGCTGGCAGGCGAGGCCCGGCTCACCCTGGATCGCCAGGTTGAGCTTGGCGAAGGGGTCCTCCTTCTTCTTGGCGAACCAGTTGCGGCCTCCGACCATGGCTTTGATCTCGCCCGTCGCCGGGTCGATCGAGACGAGCGAGGAATGGGGATCGGAAGGGTTCGAAAGGTAACTCTCGATCGCGTCCTCAGCCGCCTGCTGCATCTTCATGTCCACCGTTGTGTAGATGCGAAGACCACCCTGGAAGAGTTGCTGTTCGCGCTGCTCGGGGGTCTTGCCGACCCCCTTGAAGCGAGGGTCGTACTTGATGAGCCGTTGCACGTAGTCGAGGAAGTAGGGGGCGGGATAGGTGTCGGTCTCGCCTCCCGCTTTGAGGTCGAGTTTCTTGGTGCGGGCTTCTGAGGCCTCTTCGTCGGTGATGAACTCGTTATCGGCCATCTGGGATAAGACGAGGTCGCGTCGCTCCCGGGCCTTATCCGGCTCGGCGAAGGGATCGTAGTCACCGGGCGCCTTGATCACCGCGGCGAGCAGGGCGGCTTGATGCAGCTTGAGCTTGCGGGCGGGAACGTCGAAGAACCTCCGAGCTGCAGCCTGGATCCCGTAGGCGCCCTGTCCGAAGTACACGGTGTTCAGGTAGCGCTCCAGGATCTCTTCCTTGGACAGCTTGGTCTCGAGCTGACGAGCCAGGGCGGCCTCGTCGATCTTGCGCCTGAGGGTCCGTTCCGCGGTCTCCCCGGGCGCGATCAGTGCGTTCTTGACGTACTGCTGGGTGATGGTGGACCCACCCTCTTGCACCGACCCGCTGGTCACGTTCGCAACCAAGGCACGGGCGATGGCTCTGACGTCGACCCCGTCGTGCTCCCAGAAACGCTCGTCCTCGATGGCGATGATCGCGTTGATCACGTTCTTGGGGATCTTCTCGAAGGGGATGACCGTGCGGTCCTCGGGGCCGTGCATCGTGGTGATCAGCTGCCCGGTGCCGTCGTAGACCTTCGAGGACTGCGCCAGCGAGATGCCCTGGAGGTCCTCGTCCTTCAAGGTGGGCAGGTTGGTGAGTTGGGCGCAGGCCGAAGAGAGCACGGCGAACGCGCAGATGATGGCGATCAGGGCTCGGGGTCGTTGAGAACGCATGTCCTAGTTGTCCAACTCTAACGGTGTTATCGGCCTGGCAGGGGCCTCCCCACAGTCCTTACTGCCCGGAAGGGTAGTCTCCTGCTCCATGACCGACGCCGCAGTAGCCGACCAGGTTGCCCGCCTCACGGCCCGGGCCGAACACGTGGTGCAGACCGAGGACCTGGCCGAGCGCCTCGCCTCGGGCAAGCGCCTGAGGGTGAAGCTCGGCCTGGACCCGACCGCCAAGGACGTGACCCTGGGGTGGGCCGTGCCTCTCCGCAAGCTGCGGGAGTTCCAGGATCTGGGCCACATCGCGGTCCTCATCGTGGGGGACTTCACTGCCCGTATCGGCGACCCGTCCGGCAAATCCGAGACCCGCAAGCAGCTCACCAAGGATGAGGTGCGGGCCTTCGCCGACGCCGTGTTGGATCAGTTCGGGGACATCCTCTCTAAGGAGAACCTGGAGGTCCGCTACAACTCCGAGTGGCTGGAAGGCATGGACCTCGGCGCGCTGTTGGAGCTGACCAGCCGCTACACCGTCGCCCAGATGCTCGAGCGTGACGACTTCTCCAAGCGTTACGCGGAGGGCCGCCCGATCGCCCTGCACGAGTTCATGTACCCGTTGATGCAGGGTTACGACTCGGTGGCGGTCGAGGCCGACGTCGAGCTCGGCGGGACCGATCAGCTCTTCAATCTCTTGGTGGGACGTCATCTCCAGAGGGCTTACGGCCAACAGCCGCAGATCGCACTGACGATGCCGCTGCTGGTCGGCACCGACGGCGTGCAGAAGATGAGCCAGAGCCTCGGCAATTACATCGGGATCCGCGAGGCGCCCGAGGAGATGTTCGGCAAGATCATGAGCGTCCCGGACGCGTTGGTCGCCGACTATGCCTCGCTGGGTGCCTGGGACGATGGAACCGAAGTGGATCGTCTCGCTGCCGCGGTGTCGGGTGGGGGACCAGCGGCCGGCTCGGCGAAGCGCGAGGTCGCACGCAAGATCGTGGCGCTCTATCACGGTGACGATGCTGCCGAGCGGGCCGAGGCCGCTTTCGATCGACAGTTCAAGCAACATCAGATCCCCGAGGACGTGCCCGAGATGGCGTTACCGGAGGCGGCGGTGGAAGAGAGCGGCGACGTCTACCTGCCCGTGTTGCTCGAGACTCTCGGTCTTACCTCCAGCCGCGGCGAAGCCAGACGATTGATCGGGCAAGGCGGCGTGAAGCTGAACGGTGACTCGGTGAACGATGAACGCATCGCGCGTTCGCACGTCGTTGGCTCGGTCGTTCAGGTAGGCAAACGACGCTTCGTGCGCGTCGTGGAAGCCTGAAACGCGCTTCCCTCCTTCAGCAGAACGAGCAGCAAAGATAGGGATTAATGCCTACGTACATCGCTTGAAGTCGCGTCACCCCGCGTGGTTGATTCTTCACATTCAGTAGTCAAGGCGGGCAGCCCTCTGGGCTCGCAGGGAGGTTCATCCGAAAGTGAAGAAACGTGGTTTCGCCGCGCTCGCGGCAGCTGCGATGCTCGCATCGCTGGTCAATGTGTCCTCGGTCGGCGCACAGCCGTCGACGACGACGTACGACGTGATCGCGGGGGCCGACTTCTTCGGCGCCGGCGTCCCCGGTTTCTCGGGCCGCTTCTACCCCGGTTCGATCACGGTCCACAAGGACGACGTGATCCGCTTCAGCTTCCCCGCCATCGGGATGTTGCCCGAGGGCGATTACCCACAGGATGTCTTCGGCGAGTACCAGCAGGTCGGCCACCCGGAGAACTTCCTGGCCTGGGATCCGGACGAGGGCAGCGACGCTATCAAGGTCAACCTGGCAGTCATGCTCGATGAGGGAGATGACTGTGGAGCCGTGGACAACCCATGCGTGTGGGGTTCCAACGGAGAGCTGATCCTTCCGAGGTTCAGGGAAGATTCCACCGAGGTTTACGTCCGCATCGACGCCGAGCCCGGCACAACGCTGTGGGCGGCGAGCCTGTTCTCGCCCGACGCGAACGTCAACCTGAAGGTCGAGGTGGTTCCGAACGGCGAGACGGCGTCCACCCAGGAGGAACTCGATGCCCGGGCCAACGCGCTGATGACCAAGGACTTCGAGAACATCTCGGCGCTCCACAACAGGATGTCGAAGAAGTCGACCTGGCATCGCAACGCCGCCGGGCAGAAGGTCTACGACGTGTTCGTGGGAGCGGCGGCCGGTCCCAACGAGCTCTTCGCTTCCTACCCCAAGAGGTCTGTGATCCCCGAAGGGGCGCGCGTCCAGTTCCACTTCATGAGCGCGATGGAGCCTCACACCGCCACCTTCGGCGGACCCGTCGCTAAAGACGTGCTCTTCAACCAGTTCGTCCCGGCCTGTGACCCCGACGGCGACGACGGCACGGCTGCCGATGTGGAGCCGACCGGGTTCGACGAGACGACCGGGATGCCGATCTGCCCCGAAGGTACCGAGGTCGAAGCCGACATCAACGACCTGCTTCCGTGGGCCCTCGGCGACGGCAAGGTGACCAAGGCGTCGGACTTCCAGAACTCTGGAATCGTCGGCCCCTACTTCCCCGACGGCAACGCCTTCTCGGAGCGGAACTCCGACCCCATGACGGTCAGGTTCCCGAAGGCATCCAGTGATAAGGGCTTCAGGTTCATCTGCCTGCTTCACGGTGGCTTCATGGGCGGAAAGGTGATCGTCAGGTAGGGCGATCCCCCCAGACCGATCTCGGATGGCGGCCTTTCGGGGCCGCCATCTGCGTTCCCGGGTCGAGGATGTTCCGGGGGGCGCCGTGGAGGGGCTATAGTGCACCTCGCTGCGGCCCTACGTGGGGGCCGCGGTGGCGCGATAGGGCCTTCTTTGTGGCTCGGAGAGCTCGATATGGCTCTCGGGTGAGTTGAAAGAAGGGCCCGGCGCTGGTAAATTACACGGGCTGTATCGAACGTTGTCAGTATCCCCAACCCCCTTCGATGGGGTGCCGGGGTGCCCTGGACGAGACGGGAGACACGCCTATAGGCACCTGAAGCCGATAACTGGGATCAGGGTCTTAGCGTGTCGCCGGAATCTTGTTCCGGCGTTTTTGTTTGGTACAGACGTCGCTCTTTGAGAACTGAACAGTGTGCCTGCCGAGACGACACCTTCTCGGTGTCGGATCGGAGATCAGTGGACCCTCGTCGAAAGATGAGCGCTTGCGAGAGCGTAATCTCGCACTCCAAATGAATGGATCCGGTTACAACGCGTGACACTCGTAACGAAACGTCATGTGTTCAACCGAGTCTCAAACACTCTACGGAGAGTTTGATCCTGGCTCAGGATGAACGCTGGCGGCGTGCCTAATACATGCAAGTCGAGGGACGAAACCAGTCTCCGTAAGGAGACTGGCTGAAACCGGCGAACGGGTGAGTAACACGTGGGCAACGTGCCCCTGACACAGGGATAACAACGGGAAACCGTTGCTAATACCTGATGACCCAGACGAACCGCATGGCTCGTCTGGCAAAGCTCCGGCGGTCAGGGATCGGCCCGCGGCCTATCAGCTTGTTGGTGGGGTAACGGCCTACCAAGGCGGTGACGGGTAGCTGGCGTGAGAGCGTGGCCAGCCACACTGGGACTGAGACACGGCCCAGACTCCTACGGGAGGCAGCAGTAGGGAATCTTGCGCAATGGGCGAAAGCCTGACGCAGCGACGCCGCGTGAGGGATGAATGCCTTCGGGTTGTAAACCGCTGTCAGGAGGGAAGAATGGTCACCTGAGGAAATGCGGGTGATTTGA
>JBKHYB010000019.1:0-11191 GCA_046565725.1 Actinomycetota bacterium | reverse complement strand
GCCGCCACCAATGCGATCTCCGACGTCTATGCGATGGGCGGCAAGCCCATCTCGGCTCTCAACCTGGTCGGTTGGCCCCGCTCGCTCGACTTCGAGATCCTCGGAGCCGTTCTCGAGGGCGGGGAGGAGAAGTGCGTGGAGGCAGGGGTTGCGATCGTGGGCGGCCACTCGGTCGACGACCCAGAGCCCAAATACGGACTGTCGGTCACCGGGACGATCCATCCCGACCGGGTCGTACGCAAGACGGGAGCCGAACCGGGCTCCGCTCTGATCCTTACCAAGGCCATCGGGACGGGGATCATCTCGAGCGCGATCAAGGAAGGCCAAGCTTCCCCCGACGCGATCGCCGAAGCGGTGGCATCGATGGCGCAGCTGAACGCCGCGGGGGCCGAGCTCATGCTCGAGGCCGGGACGTCGGCGGCGACCGACGTGACCGGCTTCTCGTTGATGGGTCACCTGCTCCAGATGCTCGAGAGCCGTCTCGACGCGCATCTGGCCCTTCGGGCGATCCCATTCCTGACCGGTGCGAAGGAACTCGCGGCGATGGGCGTCCTTCCCGGCGGGAGTAAGCGGAACCGCAACGCTCAGGAGCCGCAGGTGGACCTGCAAGGCGTACCCGAGGACGCGGCGGCGGTCCTGTTCGACGCTCAGACCTCCGGCGGTCTGCTGATCGCGGTGGACCCGGACCGGGCGGATACCCTGGTGCGGTCCCTGATCGACGCGGGTTACCCCCGCGCGGCACGGATCGGGACACTCCTCGACGGCACCGGACGCGTGAAAGTGGGAACTTGAGCGACGAACTTCTCCTCCCGCGGGAGATCGCGGAACAGATGATCGAGCATTGCCTGGAAGACCGTCCGAACGAGGCCTGTGGGTTGCTGGCCCGGGACGGCGATCGGATCGTGCGTCTCTACCGGATGACCAACGCCTCGGCGAGCCCGCTCCGTTACTCCCTCGACCCGAAGGAACAGTTCAAGGTGTACCGGGACATCGACGACAACGGGTGGGAGCTGGCCGGCGTGTACCACTCCCACACCCGCACCGAGGCGTACCCGTCACCCACCGACGTGCGCATGGCCAGCGAGGACGTCCCCTACATCATCGTGTCTCTCGCTTCCGAACCGGCTGCGATACGCAGTTTCCGGATCCGCAAGGCCCTCTGGACCGACGATACGGGCGAGATCGACGAGATGCCGGTCGTGGTGGGCTAGCGGGAAGGCGCGGCCCCCCCACCACGTTGGCTACGATTGGGTATTAGCAACATCTGCACGGTTATTAAAGGAGGAATCGTGGCCGTTGAAGTCCGCATCCCTACGGTCTTCCGCAAGTTCACCAACAACGAGGCGGTGGCCGAGGTCCAGGGCGCCACGATCGGCGAGCTGATCGATGAACTGGGTCAGCGCTACCCGGGCTTCCGCGAGCAGGTTATGACCGCCGAGGGCGATCTGCACCGCTACGTCAACGTCTACGTCAACGACGAGGACGCCCGCTACCTCGACAAGCTGGACACGAAGGTCGCCGACGGCGATGTCGTTTCCCTGCTCCCGTCGGTTGCCGGGGGTGCCCGCTAGCCCGTGAAGTACAAGTCGATCCTGGATCTGATCGGCAACACCCCGCTGGTCGAGGTCTCCAGGCTGACGCCGGTGGACAACGTCCGCATCTGGGTGAAGCTCGAAGGCCAAAATCCCACCGGTTCGGTCAAGGATCGCATCGCGCTCAAGATGGTCGAGGAGGCCGAGGCTTCCGGAGCGCTCACCAAGGACAAGATCATCCTCGAGCCGACGTCGGGTAACACCGGCATCTCTATGGCGATGGTCGCCAAGCTGCGCGGCTATCCCTTCAACGCGGTGATGCCCGACAACGCTTCGGACGAACGTGTGCAGTTGCTGCGCGCGTTCGGGGCCGAGATCACCTTCTCGCCCGGTGACAAAGGCAGCAACGGAGCGGTCGCGATGGCGCAAGAGATGGCGGCCGATGACCGCTTCTTCATGCCGTTCCAGTACGGCAACCAAGCCAACGTGAACGCTCACTACTACGGCACCGCGCAGGAGATCATCGACGACCTTCCCGAGGTCAAGGCGTTCGTGGCGGGGCTGGGGACCGGCGGGACCTTGATGGGCAACGCCAAGCGCCTGAAGGAACACAACCCGGATTGCAAGGTGTACGCCGCCGAACCGGCCCTGGGGGAACTCGTCTACGGGTTGCGGACCCTGGACGACGGTTACATCCCGCCGATCTTCGATCCCGACGCTATCGACGGCAAGGTGAGGGTCAAGGCGCGCGACGGCGTCATCTGGACCCGCGAACTGCTCCAGAAGGAAGGCATCTTTGCCGGCATCTCCTCGGGCGCCATCATCTGGGTGGCGCAGAGGGTGGCCGAACGCCTCGCCGACAAGGGCGGGGGAGATATCGTCTGCCTGTTGCCCGACGGTGGATGGAAGTACCTTTCCACCGAGGCGTGGACCCAGGACATCGATACGGCGGAAGAACAGGTAGAGGAAACCCTCTGGTGGTAGACAGCGATCGTTCTCGGCTCCCCATCGGCATGTTCGATTCGGGGGTCGGGGGACTGACCGTCGCGCGTGCGGTCATAGAGCTGTTACCGCACGAGGATCTGATCTACTTCGGCGACCTTGCACGCTGCCCGTACGGGCCACGTCCTCCGGAAGAGGTGCGGGGGTTCGCGCTCGAGATCATGGACCATCTCGTAGAGCAGGGCGTGAAGATGCTGGTGATCGCCTGCAACTCCGCGGCGTCATCTGGTGCACCGGAGGATGCCGCAGAGCGTTACGACATCCCGATCATCTCCGTCGTCGAGCCCGGCGTGAAAGCTGCGATCGCGGCTACCCGGAACCGGATGGTCGGATTGATCGGCACGGTCCGCACCGTGTCCTCGGGCTCGTACGACGAGGCCGTCGCGCGTACCCTTCAGAACGTCACCCTGGTGTCCCAGGCCTGCCCTCGCTTCGTCGAGTTCGTGGAGCGAGGCGAGACGACCTCCGACGAGGTCTTCCGCGTAGCCGAGGAGTACCTCGCGCCGCTCAAGGAGGCGGGGGTGGATACGTTGATCCTGGGCTGCACCCATTACCCATTGCTCAGTGGCGTGATCCAGTACGTGATGGGGGATGATGTGGTCCTCGTGTCCAGTGCCGAGGCCACCGCCAACGATGTGTTCGCGACGCTGAAAGACCTGGACCTACTGAATGGATCTGATGGGGTCGGGAAACACCGTTTCATCACCTCGAGTGATGGGGGGATGTTCTCCGAACTGGGGGAACTGATGTTGGGACCAGCGTTCAACGGGATCGAATTCAGACCGTGGCCCGAGTGATGGACGGTTCGGCGTGAGCTTCACGGTCACCGTGCTCGGCTGCGCGGGGATGTTCGCGACCCGCGAGCGAGCGGCGTCCGGCTATCTGTTGCAGATCGCCGACGCCAACGTCTGGCTCGATGCGGGACCCGGGACGTGGAGGAACCTCCTCGGCTACATCGACTACGCCGACCTCGATGCCGTGGTTCTCACTCACCACCACCCCGACCACACCAGCGACGTGTTCATGGCCTACCACGCCCGTGTCTACGGACAGAGGGATCCGTTGCCGAAGGTCCCGTTGCTGGCACCTCGAGAGACGATCGATCGACTGCGTGCCTTCGCCGACCTCGATGAAGCGTTCGAGGTGACCGCGGTCGCCGCAGGAGAGAAGAGGGAGTTGGCCGGAGCCGCTTTCTCGTTCCACCGGATGGCGCACCCGGGCGAGACGCTCGGGGTAAGGGTCGAGTACGGAGGAGGGGTCTTCGCTTACTCGGCCGACACCGGACCGGACGGAGAACTCGACGCGCTCACCAAGGACGCCAACGTCTTCATCTGCGAGGCGACCTTCCAAGAGGGCGATGAGGGGTGGGAAGGGCACATGTTGGCCGGTCAAGCCGCGCAGATCGCATCGCGCAACGGGGTTATGCATCTCGTTCTGACCCACCTGCCGCCGAGCCGCGATCTTGGTCTCTCCCTGCAGCAGGCTCACACGGATGCTGAAGGTGTAAGGATCGAACTTGCAGACGATGGACGGAGATACGAGGTGATCGGTTGAGCCGCATCGATGGACGGGCGCCGGAGGAACTTCGACCGGTAAAGCTCGAGACCGGATTCATGCCCAACGCAGAAGGCTCTTGCCTCGCCTCGATGGGCGACACGCGAGTCATCTGTACGGCGTCGATAGACGAGAGTGTTCCCAGGTGGATGCAGGGCCGCGGGACCGGATGGGTCACCGCCGAGTACTCGATGCTCCCTCGAAGCACCAACGAGCGGGTGAGTCGTGAGGTCAACAAGGGCCGTCCCTCCGGACGCACCCAAGAGATCCAGAGGCTGATCGGACGTTCGTTGCGTGCGGTCACCGACATGAAGGTGCTGGGCGAGCGAACCGTGTGGCTCGATTGCGATGTCCTGCAGGCCGACGGAGGAACGAGAACCGCGTCGATAACTGGAGCTTTCGTCGCTCTCGCTCAGGCTTTCGCGAATCTCCAAGATCAAGGACTGATCGACCAGTCTCCGTTGATCGATTCCGTCGCCGCGGTCAGCGTCGGCATCGTCGGAGGCGTTCCCTGTCTCGACCTGAACTACGCCGAGGACTCGACGGCCGACGTCGACATGAACGTTGTGATGACCGGATCCGGCAAGTTCGTAGAGGTCCAGGGCACGGCTGAGAAGGGCACGTTCGAGCGAGCGGAACTCGACATCCTTCTCGATCTCGCAGAGAAGGGGATCGGCGAGCTGACGGCGCAGCAGGACCTGGCGCTCGGAGCACCTCAGGGCGAGTGAAGGCGGTCTTCGCATCCCGTAATCGACACAAGGCCGAGCAGGTCGCCGTGCTTCTGCCCGGGGTGGATCTGCTCCCGCTCGATGATGTTGCTCCGGAACTCGAACTGCACGAGCCCTTCGATACCTTCGAAGCGAACGCGCTTGCCAAGGCTCGGGCCGTTCATCAGGCCACCGGGATGCCGGCCATCGCCGACGACTCCGGCATCGAGGTCGATGCTCTCGGGGGCCGCCCCGGGGTCTACTCGGCCCGGTTCTCCGGCGAGGACGCGACCGACGCATCGAACAATCAGAAACTCGTAGCGGAGTTGGCCGGAACCTCGGAGCCGAGGACCGCTCGCTATCGTTGCGTCGCGGTGTACGTGTCCGACGAAGGTGAGGTCGTGGCCGAAGGCTCGTGCGAGGGTCGCGTCGTTCTCGAGGGTCGTGGCGACCTCGGGTTCGGTTACGACCCTCATTTCGTCCCCGAGGGCGAGACTCGGACGATGGGCGAGATACCGCTCGAAGAGAAGCTGCGTTTCAGCCATCGGGGGCGGGCCTTCCGCGCCCTTGCTGCCAAGCTCGGCCTGTGATGGGCGAGGACTTCGAGCAACTCAGCCGGCGTGTGTCACAGTTGCGCGGCCCCCACGACCGCCGACCGCTCGAGGTCTCGGACCTCGACCCCGATCCTTTCGAGCAGTTCGCCGGTTGGCTGGAAGAAGCTCTAGCCGCTCATCCGGACTGGCCTAACGCGATGACGCTGGCGACCGCCGACGCCAGAGGCAGACCTTCGGCTCGGATGGTCTTGCTCAAGGGCATCGACGAGAGCGGCTTCGTCTTCTACACGAACAAGGACTCCCGGAAAGGTCGCGAGCTAGACGAGAATCCACACGCGGCGCTGTTGTTCTACTGGCCGGCCCTCGAACAGCAGGTGCGGGTGTCGGGTGCGGTCACGCTGGTGCCGGAAGCGGAGGCCGACGGGTATTTCGCAACCCGGCCCTTCGACTCCAAGCTCGGCGCGTGGGCTTCACGGCAGAGCGAACCGTTGGAGTCGCGAGCGGCTCTCGAGGCCGAGGTCGAGCGCTACCGGGAACGCTTCGGCGACGACATGCCCCGGCCCCCTCACTGGGGCGGCTACCGACTGATCCCGACCGAGTTCGAGTTCTGGCGCTCCCAACCCGACCGGCTCCACGACCGCTTCCTCTACCGCCGCGGCCCCCAGGGAACCTGGACCATCACCCGGCTCCACCCCTAACCGATTCCCACCTCGATCTCGCTCGCTATACGAGCTTTTCCCGACTCAGATCTTCGAGAGCCGAGCCACCAGCGAGTCGTGCAGCGTGCCATTCGTCGTGAGCACCGAGCCTTCGCTGATCCAAGGGTCCCCGTCGAAGGTCGTGAGGCGTCCCCCGGCCTCGGACACGATCGGCTGGAGCGCGGCAACGTCCCAGATCGACAGTTCCGGTTCGAGCATGACCGAGGCCGCGCCGCGGGCCACCAACATGTGTCCCCAGAAGTCACCGAAGCCGCGGTCCCGGCGAGCGTCTGCGACGATCTCAAGGAACTCGTGGGTGAACCCCGCATCGCACAGCCGTCGAACCCCCGCGTGCACCACCAATGCGTCTTCGATCGAGGTCACGTCATCGACGGAGATCGGCGAACCGTTCATGAACGCCCCTCCACCGACCGCCGCGTGATAGGTCTCGCCGAGGGCGGGGGCATGCACCACGCCGAGCACCGTGTCTCCGTCCATCCTCAAGCCGACCAAGGTGGCCCAGATGGGTATCGAAGCCATGTAGTTGTTGGTCCCGTCGATCGGGTCGATGACCCACATCGGTGCCCCGTCAACCGGCGGCCCTCCCGTCGCGGCGGTCAGGCCCTCCTCCTCGCCGAGGATGTTGTGGTCCGGGTAGCGTCTGCCGATCTGCTCTCGGAGCGCGGCTTCGGTGCCCCAGTCGGCCTCCGTCGCCCACGTGCCGTCGGATTTCTGCTTGCTCTGAAGGTCGCCGCCGAAGCGACCTAGGGCGACCTCTGCCGCCTTGTGGGTTGCTTCGAGGGCGAAGGCGAGTTCTTCGGAGAAGGAGGCCATGGGCCAAAGATAGTCGCGACCTCCGTCGAGGTGTCGTAACCCGCACTTAGGGTGGGGGAGATGCACCCTCAAGACATCTTCGCCGGCCTGAACGAGCAGCAAGCCACGGCGGTGGCCACCACACGTGGACCCGTCTGCATCCTCGCGGGGGCGGGGACCGGCAAGACCACCACGATCACCCGGCGCATCGCCAACCAGGTCGCGACCGGAGCCTTCGCAGCCGGGTCCATCATGGCCGTGACGTTCACCGACAAAGCGGCCGCCGAGATGCGCGCTCGGATCGAGCGCCTCGGGGTGCCTGGCGTACGGGCGCGCACCTTCCACGCGGCGGCTCTCGCCCAGTTGAGGCATCTGAGCCCCGAACCGCCAGGCCGCATCCTCGCCTCCAAGGGCGTCGCGGTTCGCCAGATCGCCAACCGCCTGCCGAAGCCGTACCGGTTCCGCCCTGCGGCGGATCTCGCAACCGAGATCGAGTGGGCGCGCAACCGCCGGATCACACCCGACCGGTATGTCGATTCGCTCGGTGCTCACGAGCCCCCGATCCCCGCCGACCTCATGCAGCGTGTCTATCGGGAGTACGAGCGCGGCAAGCTCCAGCGCGGCCTGATCGACTTCGAGGACCTGCTCGAACTCACTATCCGTATGTTCGAGAGTGATGAAGACGCGCGCGACATCTTCATGGCGCGCTACCAAGCTTTCACCGTGGACGAGTTCCAAGACGTGAACCTCTTGCAGCATCGCCTCTTGGAGCTGTGGCTGGGGGGCCGGGACGATCTCTGTGTGGTCGGCGACGACTATCAGTCGATCTACGGTTTCACGGGAGCGTCAGCGCACTACCTCCTCGAGATGCCGAAGCGCTTCCATCGCACGACCGTAGTGAAGCTCGAAGAGAATCATCGCTCGACGGAGCCGATCCTCCACATGGCGAACAGACTCGTGCCGGCGATGGGTGGTACCGAGAAGGTGCTGAAGAGTGTCAAAGGCACCGGACCGGCCGTGGAGACCAAAGGTTTCTTCGATCCGGCACGGGAGACGGAACATCTCATCGCTCGGATCCGTGAACTGCATTCCGAGGGCATCGCTTATGAGGAGATGGCGATCCTGTATCGAGCCAACTTCCGGTCGGAGGATTACGAGGAGGCTCTGACGGAGGCCGGCGTTCCGTTCCAGGTCAAGGGTGGGGCATTCCTTTCGAGACGGGCCGCACGGCAGATGTTCGCAGGCATACGCAACCGTTCTTCGACCGATGTCGTCGCAGAGGTGAGAGCAGCGGCCGGCCGCGCTGGTTACGTGGAAGATCCACCGGAGGGCCTCGGCGAGCAAGAGCTCACGCGCCAGAACGATCTGGATCGCTTCATCCGTATGGCCGGGTCCTTCGAGGACGGACAGCGGAGCGTCGAAGACTTCATGGCGGACGTCAAGGCGCGCTTCGGCGGGGAAGGCGATGCCCACGGTGTCAATCTCTCGACGTATCACCGCGCCAAGGGGCTGGAGTTCGAAGCCGTGTTCCTTCCCAGACTCGAAGAAGGAGAGCTTCCCTTCAAGAGATCGAAGACCGACCAGGCGATCGCCGAGGAGCGCCGGCTGTTCTATGTCGGGATCACCAGAGCGAAGACCCATCTGTCGATCACCTGGGGACTTGGCCAGAAGGCCAAAGCCAGCCGTTTCCTTGCCGAACTCGGGGTGGGCTCCCCGGGAGTGTCTAAGGGTTCCAAGCCCGCCGAAAGGCCGGCGACGGTCCTCGATGGTGAAGACAGAGCGATCTTCGAGGCGTTGAGGAAGTGGCGACTTCAGCGGGCGGATAAGGATTCGGTCCCCGCTTTCGTCGTCTTCTCCGACGCCGTTCTCGTCGACATCGCCACCAAACGGCCGCGGGGCATGCGGGAGCTGGGCCTCATCTCCGGGATCGGGATGTCGAAGCTCGAACGCTACGGTTCCGAGGTCCTGGAGGTGCTCGGGGAAGCCGCCGTCAGGGCATAACGAGGCCCCCCGGACCGTTAGCATCTGAGTCCCCGCGGGCGTGGCGGAACGGCAGACGCGCCGGCTTTAGGTGCCGGTGTCTTCGGACGTGGGGGTTCAAATCCCCCCGCCCGCACGGTGAATCGTGGCATTTAGCTTGATTTGCTCGTAGAATCCCCCATGATTCTTAAAACCCTGGGGTTAGGAAGCACCGAGTAGGGGTATCTGGCTTCCGTTCCGTGGCATCGCGCGTCTTGTAGGGAGTCCGCATGCGAGAGATCGTCCTAGCTGCTGATGGGGTGTGCGCCGGCAAGGCGCGCGACTTTGCGGCGACCTGCTTAAAGCAGGCGGGCATCCACGGAGAGGACTCCTACGACATCCTCCTTGCCCTCAACGAGGCCGTGGCCAACTCCTGTAGGCATGCCGGCGGCTCGGGGGACGTGACCGTCACGATCTCTTGCGAAACGATCGCCGGGCAGTTCATCCTCCAGGTCGTGGACAACGGACGAGGGTTCAGGTTCACGCCCGACATGTACGAGATGCCCGAGCCCCTGTCGCAGGGCGGACGAGGGTTCTTCCTGATGAACGAGTTGATGGACTCGGTGGACGTCTCTTCCGGACCATCGGGAACGAAAGTGACGCTCAAGCGGAAACTGCACGACTCGGAGCGTGCCGAGTCGAACGGCGCCTCGGTCTAACCTTCCGCCGCCTCTTCTTCCAGCGTCATCCGTAACGGTGGACGCTCGTCCAGGAAGACCGCTCGGAGATCGACTCCGTCCGACGAGGGCAGAAGCACCCCGTTCGGAACCTGGGACAGATCCGAGCCGAAGGTCCGTCGCAGGATCGTTGCGGTCACCGTGTAGGCCATCAGAGACAGTTCCTTGAGCGGCTGGCCGCAGTCGACCCTGGTTCCGAGATCGACCTGCGCCATGCCTTCGAGCCCGACGGACGCTAGGGCATCGATCAGCATCGCGACCTCTACCCCGTAACCGACGGGAACGCTGAGATCCTCGAACAGCTCTCGGCGCCCTGCTACCTCTCCCGCGAGCGGTTGGAGGAACCCGGCGAGCTGGGGGACGAACATGTTCAAGAGGGGTCGAGCAACCAGCTCGGTGACGCGGCCCCCTTCGCCTTCGATCACCACGTCGCCTAGATGCAGGGGTCGGTCGAACGCGCCCTTCACGAAAGAGACACCTGGGTCCGTCAACAACGGTCCGACGAGGCCGAGAGCGAAGTGTTCGCCGAAGTTCTGCGTGTCCGTGTCGAACATCATCACGATGTCGCCCGACGTCACAGAGAGGCCTCTCCAGATCCCATCTCCTTTGCCCAACGGGGGGCCGAAGCGACCGAGTAGGTCGGCTCTCTGATGGACCGTTGCTCCGGCGTCGGCGGCGATCGTGGCGGTGCCATCCGTCGACCCGGCGTCGATCACCACGACCTCGTCGATCAGCCCGGCCCGGCGGAGCCGCACCAGGGGACCGACAACCTCGGCGATCGTGGCGGCGACCTCCCTCGCCGGGAGCAGCGCGCTGATGCTCAGGTCGCCTTTGGCGACCAGCAAGCTATCGAGATCGAAATCCTCGGCCCGGAAGGTTCTGCGTTCCATCCACCCGGCCACCGTGAGGTCTCTGCGATGGGGCTCCGACATGGCTCGCACCCTACCCTTCCACTCCACAGGCTTGGGCTCCTTAAGTGTTCGGCGCTCTGGGTCGATTCCGTAGACAGAAGCAACCAGCCGGGGCGGCTGCAGGAGGACGGAAGGGGCCTATCCCTTCCCTCGTGGGCTGCCACCCCTAGCGATCCGTCTGTGACCTGAGGGGGTCTGTAGTCGTGCGATCCAAGTTCGTCATCGCTTCCTGTCTCACCGTTCTGATGGCACTGTCGCCTCTGTCCGCCCTGGCTAACCCGCCCTCCGGAGGGTTCGGCCCGGCCATCGAAGGTTGGACGGGTTACGACGGCCAAGAGAAGTGTTCCCCCTGGGCCAAGCCGGGAGTGCTCGCTTTCAGGTCGATGGTTCTGAGGGCCTATCCGGGAACCGGGGCCGGCGGCATCTCTCGTGCCTGCAACGTCGGGGGCCAGAGCGAGCACAAAGAAGGGCGAGCGTGGGATTGGACGGTGAACGTCTCGGTCCCGTACCAGAAGGCAGCCGCCGAAAGCCTGATCGACTGGCTCACCGACGAGGACCGTTACGGCAACGAGGCCGCGATGGCTAAGCGGCTCGGAATCATGTACCTGATCTGGAACCGGAAGATCTGGGGCGCATGGGGTGGGTGGTCGACGTACTGCGTTCCGAAACCGCGCGGATGCGTTGACCCGGACGACGGTGGCTTGCGACACCCACACACGGACCA
>JBKHYB010000018.1:0-11713 GCA_046565725.1 Actinomycetota bacterium | reverse complement strand
GGAGGCGCGGTCGTGCACGGCTCTCTCACGGTGCCTCAGCACGACATCCTGGCCGACGTCGCGGCCCCCGGCACGGCGCCGGCATTCGTGTTCCTCCATCACCCGCCCCAACCGTTCGCCGGCTTCCCGCCGATCCTGTTCGGGCTTCGGGAGGCAGACTCGGGAAGGCTGCACGCGACGGCCGATTCCGGAAACGTGTGGGGCATCTTCGCCGGACACACGCACCGCAACGCGCGGACGCGTGATCTGGACGGGATCCCTGCTCACGAGGTCGCGATCCCCCGCGATTTCCCCCACGGTTACGCCACGGTCGACGTGTGCAGCGACGGTTACCGATACCGCTTCCATCAGATCTCCGACGACGAGCTGCTTAGCAAGGCCTACGAACGCTCCGGAGTGATGCTGCGTCGCTACGGAGCCGGACCCACCGAAGCACGCGCCTTCATGTGGAGGAAACCCGGAACCTAGTCCCGCTCGACGACGTGGCGTGCTGCTATGCGCCCGGCGAGGAAGCGGTAAAGGGGCGGTGCTAGGACACGCGGGACCTGAAGCAGGTAGTACCAGCGAGGCACGACCCGCTGCGCGCGGCCCGTTCGGGCCGCGGACCGGATCGCTTCCGACACGTCGGCTTGGCTCCCGAGAGCGAAGCGATACAAGGGATGCCGTCGGAGCGTCTCCTGAGGGAATCCCTCGGTCGGGATAGGACCAGGCTCGATCAACGACACCGTGATCCCCCTCTCGGCGAGGTCGAACCTCACGGCCTCGCTCCATCCGACGACGGCGAACTTCGAGGCTACATAGGCGGACGATCTCGGGAACGCCAACCGTCCCGCCATCGACGCCACGTTGACGACGCGCGAGGGAGCCGAGGCTTCGAGCAGGGGAAGCAGCATCGCGGTGCAGTAGACGGTGCCGAGATAGTTGGTCTGGATGACGGCCTCGGTGGCATCGAGACTTTCCTCGCCCGTGAAGTAACCGCCCCTAGAGAACCCGGCGTTGTTGACCAGAACGTCACAGCGCCCGTGGTTCCGGCGCACGTGTTCGGCAAGTGCACTCACCGACTCCTTGTCGGATACATCGCACACGAAAACGCTATGACCGTTCTCTTCGCCTCCGATCTCCCTAAGGACCTGCTCCAAGAGGTCGGCGCGCCGCGCTACGAGACATACCTTCGCTCCATCGCCCGCGAGATCTAACGCGCATCGTCGTCCGATGCCGCTCGACGCTCCCGTAACAACTACGACCTTGTCGCGCAGGTTCATCCGTTCTCCGATCTGAGACGCCCCAAATGTGACGTTCGGTTTCGAGGCCGCTACCGAGGGTATAGACGTTCACGACAGGGGGTCTGGACTAGCAACAGGAGTACAAGCATGGCAGACATCATCGTCTTCATCCTCGTCGGACTCGTCATCGGGATCATCGCCCGCGCATTGATGCCGGGACGCGATCCGATCGGCATCCTCGGAACGATCCTCGTTGGGATCGTTGGAGCCATCATCGGCGGCTACCTATGGAGAGCTGCCTTCGGCAACACCGAGGGGGTCGAATGGATCGGTGCGATCCTCATGGCTATGGCACTGCTCTGGCTGTACCGCCGCATGACACTGGGCCGAGCATCCTTCTGATCACTTTCCGACCACCAACCGTCCGATCGGACCCGCGACTGATCGGCCCGGACAGGAAAAGCCCCCGCCACGCCCGGGGGCTTTTCCCTTGTCGCTCCCGATCACGACCGATCGACCCTGGCTTGAGCCTCGAAAACGTTGTCCCGGTACGGGTGCTTCCCACGGAGCGCGGCCCACAGGGACGCGAGCGGATAGACGAGCAGCATCAGGGGACCCCACCTCTCGTACTGGCGCACGTGGACGAGCTCGTGCTCCATCGTCGGGCCGTCGATCTCGTCCACGCACAGGACCGCGTGTCCCAAGGTGATCGCGCGGTATCGCCATCCGAGACGACGAGGCCATCTCGCCCCTTCGGCAAGGAGCACCCCGCGGGTGATGCATCGACGCTCGAAGAACATCGACAGCACGGCGCCCACGACGGTCACCGGAGCCACCCACAGATACACGAACGCCCTGCGCATGCACCGAGTATGGCGTGAGACGTCGCTATAAGGTGAGCCGATGCTGCTAGCGGTGTGTAGATCTAAGGATGGCTGGGAGCGGGTCGAGGATCTGGAGAGCTTGTCGGAGCTCCGGACCCAGGAGGGGACACTCCTGTGGGCCGAGTCCGACGTGGCGAACCTGACCGATCAAGACATCGCGACGATCGCCGAAGAATTCGATCTTGATGCCCTCGCGGTCGAAGATGCCACGGCAGCTCGTCAGCGGCCGAAACTCGAGAAGTACAGCAACCATCTCTTCATGACCCTCCACCAGTTGGACGAGGAGGAGGGCCAGCTCGAACCGGCACAACTCGCGTTCTTCATCGGGCCTCGCTACGTTCTTACGATCCACCACGGTGCGAGCCGCGTCATAGAGGCCGCCAAGGACCGGTGGAGGGACCACGCCGATGAACAGCAGGGTCCGGCCCACCTGCTCCACACGATCCTGGACGTTGTGGTCGACGAATACCAGATCTACGCCGACGCCGCCGAAGAGGAGATCGAGGACCTCGAGGATCTCGCGTTGACGGTCCATCAAACGAGGGTGCAACGGACGGTCCAGCGGAAGCTGTACTCGGTGAAACAGAGGATCTCGCGATTGCGCCGCTACGCGCTCCCCGCAGAGCGCGTGGTCGACGGCCTTTTGGACACAGAGGAGATGTTCGGCGACCTCCAAGACGAAACGAAGAATCTCTTCAGAGACGTGAAAGACCACGTGAAGCGCATGGAGGCGCAGCTCCGCAGCGTCGATGAGCTCACCCAGGGCGTCTTGGATCTCGTCAGGGGCGAGCAGGCCGAGGCGCTGGCGGTGCAGGGGCGGAAGCTCAGTGCCTGGGCGGCGATCTTCGCCGTCGCCACACTGATCGCCGGCATCTACGGGATGAACTTCGCACTCGTTCCCGAGGAAGGTTCTCTTTCGGGTTTCTGGTTCGCAGTGTCCCTGATGGTGGGTATATGCATCGCTCTCTACGTCTGGTTCAAGAGGAGACGCTGGCTCTGAGGATCTGCATCGCACTGCTGTGTTCCTTCGCGTTGACCGCTTGCGGCATCCCGAAGGACCCGGAAGGGACGCTTGACCGCGTCACCGGGTCGGTCATGCGCGTCGGGGTGACCGATGCGCCTCCTTGGGTCGAGGTGACCGATCAGGGCCCCGAGGGGATCGAGGTCGCTCTCGTCGAGGACTTCGCTCGCTCCATTGACGCGGACATCGAGTGGATCGAGGGCTCGGAAGCGGAGCTCGCGCAGGCCGTCTTTCTCGGAGAGATCGATCTGATGATCGGCGGATTGACCACAGCCTCGACGTTGGCTTCGGAGGTCACGCTGACGCACCCATACGTGACAACGGCCACGGTGGTTGCCGTTCCCGACGACATGGACGTGCCGGATGACATCGCGGGGGTCGAGGTGGCAGCCGAGATGGGCTCCGCAGAAGCAGGGCTCTTGTCCAAAACGGATGCCGAAGTGCTTCGGGTCGACGACATCACCACTCATGACGGGCCGATGGCAGTTGAAGACATCTTCTTGGACGATCTGGCGATGACCGATACCGGCATACGTCTGCAGGAATCTGATCATGCGATGGGAGTGCCTCATGGCGAGAACGCATGGTTGGTCGCCTTGGAGAAGTTCCTTCTGGATAACGTTGGGCTGGTGCATCGACTCGTCGAGGAGGCGCAGCCGTGACCCTCAGCCAACGATTCGAGATGCCTCCCGACAAGGAGAAGATCCTCGACCGGGCCGTCAAGCTCGAATGGCTCACGATCGCCTACCTTTCCTCTGCCGTCTTCTTCATCTACCTCACGCTCGGCTCGTCGCAGGCGATGAAGACGGCTTGGTTCGAGGACATGCTGAGCCTGATCCCATCGATAGCCTTCCTGGTGGCCGCACGCGTGAGGCATCGCGCTCCGAACAAGAGATTCCCGTACGGGTTCCATCGCGCCGTGTCGATCGCGTTCCTGTGCGCCGCGGTGGCGCTGACGGTTATGGGCGTCCTCCTCTTCTACGACTCCTTGATGAAACTGATCGCTTTCGAGCATCCTTCTATCGGAGTCGTCCAGCCCTTCGGCGAACCGATCTGGCTCGGTTGGTTCATGATCCCGGCGCTGCTGTGGTCGGCCATCCCTGCGGTCCTCATCGGTCGAGCCAAGATCCCTCTTGCCCGCGCCCTGCACGACAAGGTGCTCTATGCGGATTCCCAGATGAACAAGGCCGACTGGCTGACGGCGGGGGCGGCGCTGCTGGGCGTCATCGGCATCGGGGTGGGTCTCTGGTGGGCGGATGCCGTCGCGGCCATGATCATCTCGCTCGACATCGCCCACGACGGCATCAGGAACCTCAAGGCGGTCGTCGCCGACCTGATGGACAGCGTCCCCACGACGGTCGACCACGCCCAGGTGGACCCTCTGCCCGCTCGTCTCGAAACGGAACTCGGGAAGCTCCCGTGGATCGAATCCGCCAAGGTCCGCATGAGAGAGGAAGGCCACGTGTACTTCGGCGAGGTTTTCGCCGTCTTCACCGACCATCGAGACCTGCACGACCGCATCTCGAAGACGATCGCAACGGCCAAGGACCTCGACTGGCGGGTGCACGACCTCGTGGTGTCTCCGGTGGCATCGCTGGAGGACCTGCCCGACTCCCCCGATGCCGAGGCGGCGGAACGGCGGGCCTGAGGCCGCTGGTACTCTCTAGGCATCATGGCAGAAGGCAAGCAGAAGAAAGTCACCCAGAAACTCACGCTCGACGTCTACCTGAACGGTCCCGACGGCAAGCTCCGCAAGTCTTACGCAGGCGAGGTTAAGCGCCTACAGAAGCTGGGCTTCCGCGAGGTCGACCGTCGCATGGGCGGCCGCGAGGACCACTACCGGATCACGTTCGAGCGCGAGGTCGACCGTTACCCCGGCGTGCCCCTCCCCGGGGTCGCTCCTTACATCCAGTAGCAGAACCCTTAGGACCCGGGCAACCAGAAGCGTGAGCGCGCGCCCACGAATGGGTTGTGCGCGATCTCTTGCTCGAGGGTCGTGGCCGGTCCGTGGCCCGGCAGCACCTGCACGTCACCATCGAGAGCGAACAACTTCTCTTGGATAGAGGACACCAAGAGCCGTCCGTCGCCACCTGGTAGATCCGAGCGGCCGATGCTGCCGGCGAAGAGCGTGTCTCCTGCGAACAGGACCCGATCACCGAGCAGGGATATAGACCCGGGCGAGTGACCCGGCGTGTGGATCACCTGGAGTCGCTCGGCCCCCGCGGCCAACTCGTCGCCTTCCGAAACGGTGGTGTCCACCTCCGGAGGGGGGCCGAGTTCGATACCCAGGAAGAGCCGTCCCGACTCCTCGAGCCAGTCGAGGATGGGCTTGTCCTCGGCATGCATATAGAAAGGTGCACCCGTGTGCGCCCGCAGGGCTTCCGCCGCCAGGACGTGGTCGAAGTGGGCATGGGTTGCGACGATCGCCGTCACCTCGAGCTGGTCTTCGGCCAGGCGTTCGATCAGGACATCGACATCGCCGCCGGGATCGATGACGATCGCCTTACGCTGCTCGGGGTCTCCGACGATGTAGCAGTTGCATCCCAACGGTCCCACCTGAAGGTGGGCGAAGACGTGCGTCACCGCCCTCTCCCTCCGCCCGACTGGGCATCCGCCAGATGCCAGCCGACGAATCCCACGGCAAGGGCCCACGCGACCGCCAGCAGGAGCAGCATCCATGGATCGGGCGCGACCATCCCGAAGCCTCGCTCCCTCACCAAGCCGGCTCCCAAGCGCGCCTCGGCGAGAGACGCCAGCACACCCAAGACGATCCCGTACGAACAGGCCGCAACGCCCAAGACGTGCAACTGCGAGTCTTCCCGCCGTGCCGCCCGGCGGGCGTAGAAACCGCCCAGCAGACCGGCTGCGATCGGGATCAGTAAGAGAAGGAACGCGAACCAGGGAGGGCCTCCGTCACCCCAGCCGAAGAGCGAGATCTCTTCCACCGATCCGATCTGTCTCCCGGCCGCCGTGACCTGGGCCCCCACATCTATCGGCGCCCCATGAGCCACCGCCCCGATCGCTATCGAGACGTTCGGGCCGAACGCGATCAGATACAGGACGGCTGCGGCGACCTCACCGGAACCGATCCCTTCGTCGGAACCCAGCAGGCCGACTATGACCCACAACAGTCCTGCGATGACGGTGCCGATCGCGGAGACGACGAGCATCAATGCCGCCGCCGAGAGAGCGACCGAGATGGGCCGCGCCCGGCGAGCTACGTGCGCCTTGAGGTCCCCGACGTGTGCCGCCAGGGGCTTCACCGAACGGGCACCGCCCAGTGCACCGAACAGGGCGCCCCACAACAAACCGAGGATCAGAGCCGCGCCCACGTCCACCCCGACCGGGGTCGGTTCCACTCTTATGCGGAAGACGAGCGCCGCCAGCCAGCACAGCAGGCCGAAGGGAACGGAGACCTTCATCCCGTCGCGCACCGCGTCGGCTAGACGCACCGAAGGTCCTCTGGCGACCAAACGGCGGGTCGCCCACGCGAGGCTGACCCCGACGAGCGCCAAAGCTCCTAAGGGCAGGGCCGAGACCGAGATCTCGCCGATGGAGATGGGGGCCCCGAGGATGCCGATGCCGACTATCACCACGCCGCATAGGACGGACCACGGGGATGCGCCCTCTCCTAGGAACGGATACTGGAGGCGCGCAGCGGCCGCCAATACTGCGCCGGAGGCGACCAGGACGAGGAATCCGAAGATGCCCGCCGTCAACAGATCGCCTAAGCCCTCTCTCCTCAGAACCGATGCCAGCGAGCGGACGAGATCGCCGACCATCGATCGCTCCGGCGCCGGCGCCGCAGGATGGGTTTCGTCCGACGACCCGTCGAGACGCCGGGTCCCCGTTCCCGCCTGCCCACCGGCCGGTTCTCGCTCGCCCTCCTCGGCCGCGATCGGCTCGGCAGCCACCGGCTCGGCTGTTGGTCGGAGCTCGGTGGTTGCTTCGGCTTCGGAAGTAGCGAGGGACGCTCCACAGCGCGGGCAGAACGATGGGTCTTGTTCCTTGATATCCGCGTCGCAAGAAGGGCACCTCATAGGTGGGGCATCCTACGGCCCACCGCGTAGGATGCCGCCGTGACCACTCTCTTCCGAGGTTTCAAGGTCGGCCATTACACCGATACCAAGGGACTCACCGGATGCACGGTGATCGTTCCACCGCGCGGCAACGTCACGTCGTGCGACATCCCCGGTTCGTCACCCGGCTCGCGAGAGATCGAGTCGCTTCACCCGGACAAGAGGCTCACCGAGATACACGGTCTTCTCCTTACGGGTGGAAGCGCCTTCGGACTCGCCGCGGCCGAAGGGGTCGTCGAGTGGCTGTCGGAGCAAGGGATCGGCTTCTACACCCCGGTTGCGACGATCCCGATCGTTCCGGCGGCGGTGGTCTTCGATCTCGGAACCGGAGATGCGAACGCCAGACCGGGACGGGAGCACGGTCGCCTGGCCTGCGAAGATCTGCGCGAGGAAGGGATAGCCACCGGCCGCGTGGGGGCCGGAACCGGCTGCACGGTTGGCAAGTGGGCGGGGCGAGAGCATCTCGTACCGGGGGGACTAGGGATCGCGACGGTCGAAGACCGCGGCGTGACGGTCGCCGCCCTTGCCGTGGTGAACGCGGTGGGCGACGTCCTGGATCGGGATGGATCGGTACTGGCAGGCACGCGGGCCGTCGACCCCGTCTACCGCCCGCCGTCCTTCGCAGACGACAACTTCACTTCGAACACGGTGCTCGCATGTCTGGTAACCGAGGCCGACCTCACCAAGGCCGACGTTCGTTTCCTCGCAGCGCGGGGATCGGATGGCATCACCACCTCGATCAGACCGGCCCACACCCGCTACGACGGGGACGCCGTCTTCGCTATCGCGGCCCCCGCTGCACCAGATGCTCCCGCGGCGGACCTCGACCTCTTGGGCTTCTTGGCCACTCAGGCGGTCTCCGAGGCGGTTCGGAACGCCGTCAGATAGCGCTTCAGCCGATCCTGACCACGAGCTTGCCGAACTGTTCACCGGAGGCCAACCGTTGCACCGCTTCCGGCCCGTCTGCGAGGTCGTAAACGCGATCGATGATCGGCTCCAGCTTCGCTCCACCCACCGCCCGGAGCATCGAAGCGACGTCGTCACTCGAGCCCATGGTCGATCCGATGATCTCCAACTGGTTCCAGAAGAGACGCCGGACATTGATGGCCGACTCGGCTCCCGCGGTCGCCCCTGCTATCACCAGACGGCCCCCGGGACGGAGGGAACGCATCGAGGCGTCGAGCGTATCCCCACCCGCGGAATCGATCACGAGATCGACCCCCTTCTTGCCGGTAAGTCTCCTGATCGCCTTGCCGACGTCTTCGGTGGTGTAGTCGATACCCTCGTCCGCCCCTAGAGCGGCTGCACGTCGAAGCTTCTCTGACGACGACGACGTCACGTAGATCCGTCCGGCTACCGGTCGCGCCAACTGCAAGGCACTCAGGGCAAGCCCCCCTCCGATCCCGGTGATCAGCACGTCCTCTCCCGGTTGAAGACGACCGCGCGAGAAGAGCATCCGGTACGCGGTGATCGCGGTGACGCCCAAGGCGGCAGCCTGTTCGACCGACAGATGATCCGGATAGCGGTGCACGTTGGCGGCCGGCACCACCACATACTCGGCCATCGTGCCGCTTCGGTGCTCCCCGATCATCTCGAACGAGTCACACATGGATTGTTCGCCCGCCCTGCACATGCGGCAGCGACCACAGGAGAGCGCGGGATCGATGATGACCGCCTCCCCCACTTCCACCCCGGTCTCCGGATCGGCCTCGACGACCTCACCGGCTCCGTCGGCTCCAATCGCGAAGGGGAAGTCGATCTTGAACGGCAACTGGCCGCGCACCGTCCAAAGGTCGAGATGGTTGAGAGCGGCGGCGGCGACGCGGACCTTCACATGACCCGGGCGAACCTCTGGTTCCCCAACGTCCATGACCTTCACCGCATCGACACCGGTCTGAGACTCGATAGCAAGTGCCTTCATGGGAGGAAGACTACGGAGTCGAACGGGTCCTATCGAACCTTGATCACCAACAGGGCAACATCGTCGGTCCGACTTCCCTTACGCCCTTCAACGATCTCGTCCTCGATCACCTGCGCGATCGACTCGACATCCAGGAGATGGCATCCACCGAGCAGTTGCTCGAACCGGGACACTCCGATGCCTCCGCCTGGGCGGTCATCGATCACTCCGTCGGTATAGAAGATGACGGCATCACCACTCGCCAACGCCGTGGTGCGCTCGTCTAACTGCAGGTCCTCGAAGCAGCCGAGGATGATGCCGGGCTCACCGAAGGATTCCAGTCGCCCGTCGGCCCGGAGGACGTAGGGAGGAGGGTGTCCGGCCGAAGCTACCGAGATGGAGACTCCCGAATCGATAGGGATCAGGCGAGCGTAAGCAGCCGTGCAGAACCTCTCCGCCCCTTCCTGAAGCATCACTTCGTTCAGTGCCTGAAGTGCGTGCGAGGGGGCTGGGTCGTGCATCGCAGCGGCCCTGAGGATGTGGCGGGCTAGGCCGGTCAGTGCCGCGGCGGCTGCGCCCTTCCCTTGCACGTCTCCGATGGCTATCCCCCACGACCCCGAACCGTCCTTGTTCACGTCGTAGAAATCGCCTCCGACGTCTCCCCCTTCGGCCGCCGGTNGATAGCGCGTAGCCACATCGATCCCCGGGATCTCGACGATGCGGGGCGGCAGCAGAGCCTTCTGCAGGGATCGCGCCACGTAGGTGCGCTCTTCGTACAAGCGTGCGTTGTCGACCGCGAGCGCGGCCCGGTCGGCCAGGTCCACCGCGAAGGCCAGATCATCTTCGTCGTAGAGACGGTCGGCCCTCTCCGATACCAGGGTCAGTGCACCGATCGTGCGACCGCGGGCGAGCATCGGCACGACCATCGCCGATCGGAAGCCGAGCGATCTGAGTAGTTGGAGATGCTCCTCATCGCGCGCGGCTGCTCGCAGGGTCGCGTCGTCGATCTCGTGATAGAGCTCCGGCTGGCCGGTACGTATCACATGCGGTACCCCCACCTCGGCGTCGGGATCCGTCGGATAGCGGCTCCTGAGCTCAAGGGTCAATGCCTTCTTCGCGGGGTCCGCGTGTTCGACCGCGAGCTGCCGGGTTACTCCCACCTCGTCGGCAACCTCGATCGCACACCAGTCCGCCAAGCGGGGCACGGCCAATTCCGCGATGAGTGTCAACGTCTCTCGGTGGTCCAAGGAACTGGACAGGATGCGGGTGGCGTCGGCGAGGAACCTGAGTCTCTCCTCTGCTTCCTGGGCCTTCCGCCTCGCCTCCCTTTCCTTCTCGTAGAGAGAGATCCGATCCAGAGCCTGCGCGCACTGCTGGACGACCGCGCGCATGAATGCGGTGTCGGCATCGGTGAAGATCCTGGACTCGGGATAGGAGAAGCCGATCCCCCCGACGGTCCTGTCTTTCACCCCAAGAGGGAAAGCGGCGAAGGTCTCGTTCTTGGGTTGGAGGCCCGCAAGGGCCGGGTAGCGCTCCTCGATCTCTGAGGCTTTGGACAACAACAGAGGACGACCGCTGCGCACCACATCGGACAGAGGCAGCGAGGCGTCCACCGGAAAGGTCGTGTACCTGTCGATCGTTTCCCGTCTGTATCCGAAGCTGTCCAGGACCTTCAGCTCCCGGCCGTCGTTGGTCAAGATCGCAACTACACCGGCTGTCGCTCCCAGGCCTGATTCGACGTGCTCGAGGATCACCGCCACCACCTCGTCGAGGCTCTCCGCCTCGGCCAGGGCGGCGGTTATCGCCTGAAGCCGCACGGTCCGCTCGGCCGCCAGTTCGGCCGCCAGCAGGACGGTCTCTGCGGCCGCTTTCTTACTGGCCCCGGATATCGCCTTGCGTCTCCTGTTCTCGACCTCTTTGCGGTGAGTGATGTCCATCGAAACCCCGACGATGCCGATCAACTGATCGTGCTCGTCGTACAGAGGGGCGTCCGCCACGCTGATGATGCCGACCGCTCCGTCCTTGCGGCGCACTGGGAACTCGCCCTGCCAGGACGCTCCGTCGGAGACCTCTCGCATGATCGAGTCGGCGAGATCGGTCTCGTCTACGGGCACGATCAGCTCGTGGATGCTCCTGCCCACGGCCTCGGATGCCAACCAGCCGTACAGGACCTCAGCGTGTCGGTTCCAAAGGGTGACGGTGCCTTCGAGGTCGGTGGCTATCACGGCAGCCTTGACCTGGTCGAGTAGGGACGACAGCCCCTCGGTCCTCTCCGCCACCGTCCGCCTCTCCTAGGAAAAAGTAGAAGCAGGTTACATCCTTTCCTCGGCCGGCTACCAGGGGTTTCTGTCTCACCCTCTAGGTACCGTCGAGACCGACCGCTGCTGGGGGCCGGGACGGAGGTCGGCGAAGTGCAAGACCTGCAACAAGATCATCCGATTCCCCGCGGGATGGAGCGTGGGGGCCTCGGTGCGCCGCCACTACTGGCGCCACCACCCCGAGATCATGAAGGGGCAGCGATGAAGGATGCCCCCGACCTCGGTGACCTCGTGATCCTCCTCCTCGCCGGCACGCTGGCTGGTCTCCGCGACCGGCTCGCCTGTGAC
>JBKHYB010000017.1:0-11987 GCA_046565725.1 Actinomycetota bacterium | reverse complement strand
CGGGCAGGCCACACGCGATGGAGGCGCGAGTTCTCAGGGACGCGGAGCTGGATCGTCGACCGCGTCGTTGCGTGGTCGATGGTGACAACTGCGCCGTCTTTTGTCTGCGACCACTCGACGAGTCCGGCGGCGGTGGGAAGCGGAGAGCGGGGCACGCCCGGCACCGTCGCTGCCTCGATCCGGTTGCGCAGCCTGACCAACCGGTTGTAAGTGGCGATCAGGAAGATGACCAGTAAGGCCACGATCCCGACCACGATCCACACGGCCATCAGCGTCCTCCTCGTTGTGGTGTGTCGGGCCTCATACTGACCGTGAGGTCCGACACCGTCAATGATGAGGCCTCGCGGTATGTTCTGGCGATGCGTATCCGTATCGAGTACTGCTCCAAGTGAGGCTACGGGCCTAGAGCCGTCGGTCTGACGGAGCGGATAATCGAAGAGTTCGAACATGCCATCGACGACGTCGTCATCGTGCCGTCTTCGGGCGGGGTTTTCGAAGTGGATGTCGGTGATCGCAGGGTCTTCTCCAAGAAGGAGACGGGTCGCCATGCGGACCTCGAGGACCTGATGAAGGAACTCAGGAAGGTCATCAAGGGCTGAGTCAGCCCTGCAGCATCTCTCCAACCAGGAAGGCGAGGTCGAGGCTCTGCCGCGCGTTGAGGCGAGGATCGCACAACGCTTCGTACCGATCCGAGAGGTGAGCGTCCAGAACCTCCTCCGCCCCGCCGAGACATTCCGTCACATCGTCGGCGGTCAGTTCGAGATGAACCCCGCCCGGGACCGTTCCTTCCTGCTGATGAACCATGAAGAACTGTTTGATCTCCGTCAACACGTCGTCGAAACGGCGGGTCTTGATCCCCTCGGACGTGGCGAACGTGTTGCCGTGCATCGGGTCGCACACCCACACCACCTGGCGTCCGCTCTCTTTCATGGCTCCGATCAGCTCGGGCAGCTTCTCTTCCACCAGGCCCGCTCCGAAGCGGGTGATCACGGTCAACCGGCCGGGCTCGTTCTGGGGGTCGAGCCGATCGGCGAGGCGGTTCAGGTCCGCCCCGTTCGCCGAGGGTCCCAGCTTCACTCCGATCGGGTTCCGTACGCCCGACAGGAACTCGACATGGGCTCCGGAGGGGTCGCGCGTCCTTTCGCCCACCCACAGCATGTGGGCCGAGCAGTCGTACCAGTCTCCGGTGAGGGAATCGCGGCGGGTCAGCGCTTCCTCGAAGGGCAGGATCAGAGCTTCGTGCGAGGTGTACAGGTCGACCTCGTGCAGAGCCGAGTCGTCGCCGAGGTCGATACCGCATGCCGCCATGAACGCTAGTGCCCGGTCGATCTGGCGGGCGATCTGTTCGTAGCGCTGTCCCTGCTTACTGCCCGCCACGAACTCCTGGTTCCAGGTGTGGATCTGCCTCAGGTCGGCGAATCCTCCCTTGGTGAAGGCCCGGATCAGGTTCAGGGTTGCGGCGGACTGGTTGTAGGCCCTGATCAACCGTTGCGGGTCTGGCGTTCGACCCGTGACCTCGAAAGCGTCGTCGTTGACCGCGTGCCCCCGGAAAGAGGGGAAGGTCTCGCTCCCGATCGTCTCGGTAGGCGAGGACCGCGGCTTGGCGAACTGGCCAGCGATCCGGCCGACCTTGACCACGGGCAGCCCCGATGCATAGGTGAGGACAACCGCCATCTGCAGGATCACTTTGAGCCGGTCCCGGATCGAGTCCGCCGAGAAGTCCCGGAACGATTCGGCGCAGTCGCCCGCCTGGAGCATGAACGCCTCGCCCCGGCTCACCCTCCCGAGGGCGGCCGTCAGCTGGCGGGCCTCACCCGCGAACACGAGTGGCGGCAGCGCGCTCAGGTTCACGAGCACGTCCTCCAGAGCCTGTTGATCCGGCCAGTCGGGTTGCTGTCTCGCTTCGAGGTTGCGCCAGGAGCCGGGCGACCAAGTCATGTCCTTATCGTCGCGTGTTCTGGCTGGTCTGGTGAACGCTCGGGCCCTTCGCTGCGACGAGGACTAACATGAGCGGGTGAAGACGCGAGAGCTGGTATCGCTTGAAGAGATCGAGCAGGCGCGCGAGCGGCTCCGCGAGGTTGCGGTCGTGACGCCACTCGATCTGTCCCGGGCCCTGTCTGCGGTGGTCGGAGGGCCGGTTTACGTCAAGTGCGAGAACCTTCAGCGCACCGGTTCATTCAAGATCCGGGGGGCCTACAACCGGATCAGCCGGCTGAGCGAGGCCGAACGGCAGGCAGGGGTCGTTGCTGCTTCGGCGGGCAACCATGCTCAGGGCGTTGCCCTGGCTGCATCGCTCAGCGATACGAAGGCCACAGTGTTCATGCCCGAGAGCGCATCCCTGCCCAAGTTGGAGGCAACGCAGCGTTACGGCGCCGAGGTGATCCTGGAGGGCAAGGACTTCGGTGAGGCATACGCCGCTTCTCGGAAGTACGCCGGCGAGACGGGGGCAACCTTCGTCCATCCGTACGATCACGAGCACGTGATCGCGGGTCAGGGAACGATCGGTCTGGAGATCCTGGATTCCTTCCCCGAGGTCGAGACGATCGTGGTGCCGATCGGTGGCGGTGGGTTGATATCGGGTATCGCCGCGGCCGCGAAGGCGCGCAAGCCCGAGGTGCGCGTGGTCGGCGTCCAAGCGGCCGGAGCCGCCTCCTTCCCGATCTCCCTGGAGAAGGGACACGTCGTCGCTCTCGATCATGTTTCGACGATCGCCGACGGTATCGCTGCGAACTCTCCCGGCGAACTGACCTTCGCCCACGTGTCCCAGCTTGTGGATGAGGTCGTGACGGTCACCGACGATTCGATCGCTCAGGCCCTAGTTCTCACCGCCGAGCGGATGAAGCTCGTCCTCGAAGCCTCCGGCGCTGCGGGAGTAGCCGCTGCGATGGAAGGCAAGGGTCACCTGCGGCCTCCGTGTGTCGTCGTGCTATCTGGAGGAAACATCGATCCCCTCCTGCTGTTGCGGGTTATCCGCTACGGCCTGTCGGCGGCGGGCAGGTATTTCGCCTTCCACACACGGATCGCCGATCGTCCCGGTGAGCTCCACAGGTTGCTCGGCCTCATCGCAGATTCCGGGGCCAACATCGTCGGGGTAGAGCACCACCGCGAAGGCGTGCACGTCCACATGGGTGAAGTCGACGTCATCCTGCAGGTCGAGACCAAGGGGCCTACCCACATCGAGGACCTGTCAGAGTCCCTAAGTTCCAACGGCTACGTGGTTGAGCCTTTCTGAGGAAGGAAGCGTCGCCGCCGTCGCGACGTTCTTACTAATGTGAACGATGTGAAACCGATGACCTCTCTTGACCCCAGGACCGTTGCTGCCTTGGTCGACGCATGGCTGACCGAGGATGTAGGTCGTGGCGACCGAACGACTCAAGCCGTCGTCCCCGAGGATCTCGAGGGTCGGGCACGGATCGAGGCTCGTGAGGAGACCGTGGTGGCGGGGCTGAACGTGGCTGCCGAGGTGTTCCGGCAGCTCGGCGGCGAGAGCATCAAGTGGCTGCCCGAGGTGGCCGACGGAACGCGGGTGGGTGCGGGCGGTGTCTTGGCTCGTATCGAAGGGCCGCTGCGAGCCATCCTGACGGGCGAGCGCACCGCGCTGAATATCCTCCAGCGTCTCTGCGGTGTCGCAACCGCAACGGCCGAGGTCGTGACGCTGGTGGCAGACACGGGTGTGCGCATCGTGGACACCCGTAAGACGACCCCCGGCCTGCGCGTGCTCGAGAAGTACGCGGTCGCCGTTGGCGGCGGCCACAATCACCGAGCGGGTCTGGACGACGGGATCCTCGTCAAGGACAACCACATCCTCGCTGCCGGAGGGGTCGGCGAAGCGACGCGTCGCGCGGTTTCGGAAGCACCTCATGGGTTGGTGGTAGAGGTCGAGGTGACGGACCTCGACGGCTTGAGAGAGGCCCTGGACAACGGCGCATCGGCCGTTCTCCTCGACAACATGACACCAGATGAGATCCGCCGAGCGGTGCAGGAGAATGCCGGACGCGCGTTGCTCGAAGCTTCGGGGGGGATCACCCGAGAGAACATCCGCTCTTACGCCGAGACGGGGGTCGACCTGATCTCGCTCGGTGCGCTAACACACTCGGCCCCCGCGGTCGATCTCGCTCTGGAGGTTGAGAACTGATGGTTACGCTCACGGCCGAGGCTCTCGCGTCGGGGGTCGACATGAGATGGGCGGAGGAGATCCGTCGTCTCGCCGAACGCAACGACGCGGTGATCCTGGCGCACAACTACCAAGTGCCGGCGATCCAGGACGTTGCTCACTACGTCGGAGACTCTCTGGAGCTGTCATGTATCTCCGCCGAGCTCGACCAGCGGGTGATCGTCTTCTGTGGGGTGCACTTCATGGCAGAGACGGCCAAGATCCTCGCCCCCGACAAGACGGTGCTGATCCCCGACCAACTGGCGGGATGTTCGCTAGCCGCCTCGATGACCGCCGAGGAAGCGCGCCGCTGGAAGTCGGAGTTCGACAACCCCGTGCTCGTCGTTTACGTCAATACCTCAGCCGAGGTGAAGGCCGAAGCCGACTACTGCGTGACCTCGGCCAACGCCACTAAGGTCGTCGAGTCGATCCCCGATGATGTGGACCTGTTATTCGGTCCGGACATGTTCCTGGGGTCTGCGGTGGAACGGATGACCGGCCGCAAGATGCACGTCTGGATGGGTGAGTGTCACGTTCACGCCGGTATCCAACCGACCGACATCCGTAAGACCCTCGACGACAACCCGAGCTCGGAGTTGCTGGTGCATCCCGAATGCGGTTGCTCAAGCCAGTGCATGTACCTCGCATCGACGGGCGATCTGCCGGAGGACCGCACCTTCATCGTGGGAACGGGCGGGATGGTTCGCCGCATGCGCGAGTCGTCGGCGGACAAGTTCATCGTCGCTACCGAGACAGGCATGCTGCATCGCTTACACAAGGAGAACCCTGAAGCCGAACTGATCGCGGCCAACGAAGCCGCGGTTTGCGGCTACATGAAGATGATCACGCCCGCCAAGCTGATGGAGACCCTCGTCGCTCTCGACGGAGGATCGGACCTGAGTCGCTACGAGGTGGATGTCGATCCCGCGATCCGCGAGCGTGCTCGCATCCCGATCGAGCGGATGATCGCGATCAGCTGATCGTTAGAGCTTCGGCAGGATCTCGTTCCTGTAGAAGCGGAAGAAGCCCGCCTGATCTGGACCGATCTGATGAACCCAGATGTGGTCGTAGCCGGCGTCCACGTACCGGTGGATCATCTCGAGATGCTCTTCCGGATCCGGCCCCGCGGCGATCTTGCCCTCGAGGTCGTCCGGCCGCACACTCTCTGCCGCCTGTTCGAAGTGCCGCGGGAGAGGCAGTTCCTGAGATAGCTCGCCACCCATGCCGACGATGGGCCACCACTCGACGGCGTTCTTGAGTGCCTCGTCACGGTCTTCGCCCCAACACACGGTGACTTCGGCATAGCGGGGCTTACCGGCGCCCCCGGCAGACTCGAACCGCTCGATCATCTTCGGTTCGGGAGCGAGCGCGATCAGCCCATCGCCTTTATCTGCTGCCAGCTCGACGGCTCTATCACCGGACGCCGCTATCAGGATCTCCGGCACTCGCTCCGGCATCGAATAGATCCGCGCGTTCTCAACCGTGTAGTACTTACCGTCGTGGTTGAAGTTCTTTGCCTCCCAGAGGCCACGTATGACATCGATAGCTTCGGAGAGCATCTCTCGCCGTGTTCCTGCGCGTGGCCAACGAGCGCCGGTTATGTGTTCGTTGAGGTTCTCGCCCGTCCCGAGTCCGAGCGAGAAGCGGCCGGGCATCAATGCTTCAGCCGTGGCAGCCGCTTGAGCTATGACCGCTGGGTGGATCCGTATCGTGGGGCAGGTAACTCCCGTGATGACCTTCAGCGAGGTGGTTGCGTTCGCGATGGCTCCCAACACGCCCCACACGAATGGGGATTCGCCTTGTTCGTCGGTCCAGGGATGGAAGTGATCGGAGATCGACGCGAACGTGAAACCGGTCTCTTCGGCCGCTTCTGCCTGAGCGACGAGCTGACGCGGTCCGAATTCTTCGCTCGACAGCTTGTATCCGAACTCGGTGAGTGCCATACGGTCCCGCTACCCCTGCGGTTCCTCCGCAAACGTCAGTCCTGTGACGTGTAAGGAGAAGCCGCCACTCCTACCAGCGAGAAGATCACGCCGAGCAGACCACCGGCGAGGACCAGCAGGATCCCGATGCCGTGGTCGATCTCCCCGACGACATCCAGCTGCTGAAGGAAGGGCGACCCCGATCGGGCGATGGCGCGATAGTCGGCGATGCCTATCGATCCGACCACGATCGATGTGATGAAACCGACCCAACCCCAGAAACTTTTCCGCTTCATCCACAGCAACAGGGCAGCGTTGATCAAGACCGCGGCCAGGATCACCACCCACCAGCCGTCACCCGCCTCGGTTCCGGTCACCGCACCCGCTCGTTGGAGTTCGGATTCCGGGAGAACCTTCGGGAGGCGCACGATGCTGATCCAGTCGAGGAACGAACCGAGCACCATCGCCAAGGCCGCCGCGAGCATGCCGGCCACCGCCGCTCGGCGGGCCTTGTCGAGGAAGTCGGTTTGGGAAGCTTCGGGGGTCACTGGCGTTTAGCCTACCGATGGTGGAGAACAAGAGACGTTGCCTGATGGCTATCCATGCCCACCCGGACGACGAGTCGTCCAAGGGGGCCGGAACGATGGCTCGTTACGCGGCCGAAGGCGTCCGTGTCGTCTTGGTATGCGCGACGCGTGGCGAGGAGGGGGACATCCTCAACCCTCGGATGGATCTGCCCGGGATCAAGGACCGGATGCCCGAGATCCGCGAGGCGGAACTCGAGACGGCCTGTGACCTGCTGGGAGTCGAGCAGATCTACCAACTGGGGTACCGAGACTCCGGCATGCCCGGTTCCGAAGGCAACAAGCATCCGGATGCATTCTGCAACGCCGATCCCGAAGAGGCGGTGGGCCGGTTGGTGGAGCTGATCCGGTCCGAGAAGCCCGACGTGATCCTCTGCTACGACGAATCGAAAGGCTATGATCATCCGGATCACGTGAAGGTGCACGAGTGGGGCACGCAGGCTTATCGCGATGCCGGTGACCCATCCAGGTTCCCCGACAAGGGAGCCCCCTGGCAGCCGAAGAAGCTCTACTACTTCGCCACCTTCACCAAGAACCGTTTCCAGATGCTCAACGATGCCGCGGTCGCCGAGGGGCTCGAACCGCCGTACGCGGGGTGGCTGGAGAACTGGGACTCGATGGGTTTCGACGAGCCGCAGGTAACCGCTCAGGTAGACGTAGCGGATCACATCGAGCTGAGAAGCAAGGCCTTACTTGCACACGCCACCCAGATCGATCCCGATTCTTTCTGGTTCGTCGTGCCCGACGAGATGCAGAGGCGTGTTTATCCCTGGGAGGACTACACGTTGATCCACTCCCATGTGGAGACACGCGAACAAGAGGAGGATCTCTTCGAGGGGATCTAGTGGGACTCGGCTTGTCGCCGCTGGAGCTGCCGTTCGAGGACATCGATGATCTCGTCCCCGAGTAGTTCTTCCCGATCCAACAGGGCATCGCGCAGGGCGATAACAAGGTCGGAGTTGCGCTCCAATAGTTCGACCACCTCGCGCCGGTTGGAATCCAAGATGTTCTTGACCTCGCTCCGGGATTCTTCGCTGCTCAGCACCTTCGCGACCAGGTTGGGAGACGCGTGCATGCCGTTCTCCACCGCTTCGAAGCTCACCAGTGACGAACCCATCCCGAACGAACCGACCATCTGAGCGACCAGGCTCGTCGCAGCCTTGAGGTCTGAAGAGGGACCGGTTCCGGATTCCCCGAAGAAGATCGTCTCGGCGGCAAGGCCTCCGAGCATGATCTTCAGGGTGGATTCGAGTTCCGACTTGCTCTTCGTGTAGCGCTCTTCGGTGTCGGAGTGGGCCAGGAGGCCGAGGGCAGACCTGCGTTTGATGATCGAGAGCACCTCGAGTTTGCGCGACGTGGCGCAGAGGTAGGCGGTGACGGCGTGGCCGGCCTCGTGGGTGGCGATCAGGTTCCGTTCCCGTTCGGTGTACGCGACGGGTTGCCCTATCCCGATCTCTTCGGAGAGCCTCGCCCTTTGGACGTCCTGCCAGTTCAGGGCCTTGCGGCCGTCTCGCAGAGCCCAGACCAAAGCTTCATCGAGGATGTGTTCGAGCATGGCCGGCGTGTAGCCGAGGGTCATCGCTGCGAGTTCCTCGCGGAGCTCCGCCTTCTCCATCTCGGGTTCGTGCTTGCGCCTCAGGAGGAAGTAATCGACCAGATCCCGTCGTCCGGCGCGGGTCGGGAGATCGAAGTGGAGGATGCGGTCGAAGCGGCCCGGGCGCAACAGGGCGGGGTCCAGCGACTCTGCCCGGTTCGTCGCGCCGATCACCAGGAGGTTGGTGTAGGCCAGTTTCGACTTCTTCATCTGGTGGTCGGCCGGGAGGAACAGATTGATCACGTCGAGCGCCCGGTTCTTGATCCGCGTCCAGAAGGGAGGAGACTCGAACGATTGCAACTGGATAAGGAGCTCGTTCACTACTCCACCGGTGTTCGAAGACACCATCCGGCTCACCGACCGGCCTGCCAGAGGTGTCGGAGCGAAGGATTCGAGCCCACTTCTCTGCATCCCGATCGCATCGATCTCCTCGATGAAGCCGATCGCCCCACCTTCCTTCCGAGCGGCCTTCTTCAGTTCACGGAAGAAGGCCCGGATCTTGAAGGCCGTCATCCCGTAGAACATCGACTGGAACTGCGGCGCCGACACGAAGAAGAAGGGGACATGGGCTTCGGCGGCCATGGCCTTGGCTAGGTGGGTCTTTCCGGTGCCCGGGCTCCCCTCGAACAGGATGCCTCGCCGGGGGTTACCGCCGAGTTCTTCCCGGAACGTCTTGTATGCGAGGAAGATCTGGAGCGTACGGGTGACCTCTTCGAGCACGGTGTCTATCCCTCGTACGTCCGCGAAGGTCATATCGAGCTGCTCTGGACTGAACCGGACCGCCGGCGACCGCCCGTTGGCCAGGATCGGTACGACGAGGGCGAGGGTGAGAAGCAGAACCATCGCCAGCGGGAAGAGCCAGATCATGGCGTCGGGGCCCAGGCTAGGCAGTCCGAGGGATAGCGGGTTCTGCTGGAAGGCGCGCCGGAGTAGGTAGGCGAGGATCAGGAGGTTCGCATAGAGGACGTACCGGAGCCTCCGCTGGCGGTTGCGTTCGCGGATCCGGCGTACGGAGTCGCGATGCCCCTGCGCGAGGGATGCGAACGCGTCCCTCGGGAGTCCTTCAGCGGGTGTTGCTCGTTCCTCCTCCATCAGTACAACTTCGGCACATCGGACACCCCTTCTTTAACCCGCGAGGGACGTATCTCGGCCGTAACCATCGCCCACACAACCAGGACGAAGGGGGCGGCGAGGCTGCGGGCGAGCGATTGCGCCATCGCGAGCCCCACCCACGCTCGTTGGTCCCCCAGCGGCTGGGCGGCCAGGAGCCCTACCTGTTCGGCCAGGAATCCGATGACGGCTGCTATCACGGCGGCGGCGAGGACGGGACCCGGACGGCGAGCCAGGGCGGAGACGTAGCCGCCACCTCCGGAGAACCCGGTGCGCCATGCTCGGGTGGCGGTGGGCACCCGCCCGGCCTCGGCATCGGTCAGGACCCGTCTCGTGGGCCGTACCAAGAGCATCAGCAGGGCCACCTCTGCCGCGGCTAGGACGGCCAGGCTGGTCTGGTAAGCGCGCAGGTCCGATGCGCCCACGTCACGCACCGTGCGATCGGGAGGGAAGGACTCGATCTCGTCGTGGAGGTCGGCCACCTCGATGACCTCTTTGAACCAGTAGCTGTGCGCGAGGTGAAGAGGGACGGCCACCACGGCGATCACGAGGAACAGCGTCGAAAGATTCTCGAAAGTCGTTCTGAAGGCCCGGTCGAGCATGGTCCGCAGTGTAGGCATACTCTGGCTTCATGGGGGTGTTCACGACCGAAGGCACCGAGAACCTGATGAGGTGGGACCGCTCGTCCAGCGGTTTCATGGAGGTCTGGTACTCCACGATCACCCATCGCGCTTCGGGCGCCGGCGTGTGGCTGAGGTACACCCTCACGGCCCCCCAAGACGCGGATCCCTACTGTGAGGTGTGGGGCGCGGTCTTCGACCCCAAGGGCGGGATGAGCTTCGCTGCCAAGGACCGCTTCGGGATCGATCGCCTAGGGGCCTTCGGCCGCGATGACGGTGCCATCGTGCGGATCGCCGATTCGTGGCTGTCGGAGAACCATCTCGAGGGCTCGGTGTCGTCCCGTGACGGGATGCTCGACTGGTCGTTGGGCTTCGAGCCTGCGGATCGGTGTTTCCAGCACCTCCCTCAGCCTCTCCGACGGCGTGCGGAGCGGAAGGTCTCGACCCTGTGTTCGCCGAACCTCTCGGTTCCCTTCACGGGAACGGTCAAGGTGAACGGCCGGGCTCTGGAGTTCGATGGTGACACCGGTTGTCAGACACATCGGTGGGGTCGGGCTCACGCGAACACCTGGGCGTGGAGCCACTGCTCGGTGTTCGACGCAGAGGATGACGCCGTATTCGAGGCGGTGGCGGCCAAGGCTCCGGTCGGTCTCTTCCCCGGCCCGACCCTCACGTTCCTTTACCTCTCGCTCGACGGCGAAGACATCGCGCTCAATGAACTCCGTCCCGCGCTGGGGGCCAAGAGCAGCTACACCATGCCGACGTGGGCGTTCTCGGCCCACAACGAAGAGTTCAAGGTGGTCGGCGCGGCCCGCACCCATCCGGCGAGGTTGCTGCAGGTTCGCTACTCCGACCCCGATGGAAGCGAGCGCTACTGCGCCAACTCAGAGATCGCCGACCTCGCGCTCGAGGTCTATCGGCGCGCCGGAACGCGCTGGTTACATCACCGTTCCCTTACGGCGACGCGAACCTCCCATCTGGAGTTCGGTCGGAAGGAGCCGTTCGACGAGATCCCCGTCGCTTACTGATCGCGGTCGATCTTCTCTCGCCGTAGACGTTTTATCTCGCCTCTGCGCTTCTTAGCCTGGATACGTGCGTTCTTGGCCGCGAGGCTCGGCGCGGTGGCCCGGCGGACCTTGTCGGGCTTCAAGGCATTGGCCAACAAGGTGGCGAGACGGCGTTCCGCCTCGCGCCGGTTCATCAGCTGGGACCGGTGTTCGTCCGCAGAGACGCTGATGTCCCCGGAGGAAGCGATGCGGTGACGGAGCTTCCTCTTGATGATGGACCTACGACGGGCTCCAACCGCCTCGGAGGAGTCGACGTTCCACGCCAGAGTCACCTTCGTCGACGAGCGGTTGGCATGCTGCCCGCCGGGGCCCCCAGATGTCGAGAAGCGGAGTTGCAGCTCGCTCTCCGGGATCGTGAAGCCTCTTTCTACGCGCAGCCCGTTCATGCGAGTTGTTCGGCCAGTTTTCCGGGATCGCGCGCCGGCTCCTTACAGACCATCCGCCGACACACGTAGGCGGTGGTGGTTCCGCCGGGGTCGCGACCTTCGAGAAGCGGCGACACCGAAGTGTCTGCCGTTGCCGATCTGACTATCACGCGCGCCGGAAGGTAGGTGTTCCAGACCACGTCGAGGAAGGGATCGGGCTTCTCACCGACCACGACGATCTCAAGTGGTTCCGAGGTGAAGAGGTCGAAGGCCGCGAGCAGGTGCCCGAAACCGAGTGGGCTCCTCGACGCCGCGTCCCGCAGTTGTTGCAGTATCGGTTCTGCGTGCGACGCGTAGCGTTGTTCGCCGGTTATCAGCGCGAGACGTTGGAGCTCCAGCGCCATCACGGAGTTCGCGGCGGGCACCGCGTTGTCGATCAGGTCCTTGTTGCGCACCACGAGTCGAGGCTGGTCCTCGCCCGTGGTGAAGAAGCCCCCTTGGTCGCTATCGAAGAAGAGGTCGATCGCGGCGTCCGCCGTAGCGCGAGCCTCTTGGAGCCATCGAGGATCTCC
>JBKHYB010000016.1:0-12169 GCA_046565725.1 Actinomycetota bacterium | reverse complement strand
GCGAGTTCGCCCGTTTCTTGCACGACAAGCCCGGCGACCGTCAGGACATGTTGATACGCCTGCTGAACCTCGAGGTCTACGAGCGCATGCGTTACGAAGCATCGAGGCGGGCGAGCGAAGCCAAGCAGCGGATGGACCTACTGCAGGAACGGATCGAGACGGATCACGCGGACGCGACCGCAGAGGCACTCGATTCCGCAACGGAAAGACTCAAGCAGTTGGACCGGCTGAACGACGAGATCAGCGCCTCACGGCCCAAGTTGGAAGCTGCGGCCAAGGCGGTAGCCGAGGCCGAGGAGCGCAGCGAGGAAGCGGTCCGATGGATAGAGATCCTGGGCGAACTTCATGTCCCGGAGGACATCTCCCGGCTGGGCGACGAGGTCAACCATGCACTCAAGGTGCAGACCGAGTGCAACGAGGTCTTGGAGCAAGCCACGGTCGCCGTTCGATCGGCTCTCGAAACGGTCGAGACGTTGCCCGCGAAGGACCCGCTCACTCTCGCCGCGGCCAACCACGAGCTGAAGGCTTCCGTCGCTAAGCAGATGTCCAAGAAGCGATCGGAACTCGCCGCCGCCGAAGCCGAATTGAAGGACGTGGGAGCCGCGCTCGAAGCCGCCACCCAAGCTCTCGAGGACGCGCGGCAGGCCGAAGAAGAGGTGCGGGCCTCTCATGCCGCACAGCACCTGGCCGCCTCACTCCAGGTGGGTGAGCCTTGCCCCGTCTGCCTACAGACGGTCACCGATCAACCGAAACACCCGAAGGTCAAGGCCATAGCGAGCGCGACCACCGCGGTCACCAAAGCCAAGACCGTCGTCGAGAAGGCCGAGCGCGCCGCCACCAAGGCGAAAGAGGCGGCGACGCAGATCAAGGCTGCCGTCGATGCTGGTGAGGAGGAACTGGCGCGGCTCGATACCGCGCTGAAAGACCATCCCGATCCGACAGCGGTGAAGGAAACGCTGACTGCGATCGAGACTGCGGAAAGGGTGCTGAAGAGCGCTCGCCAGAACGAACAAGAGGCTCGTGATGAGCTCACTCGTGCACAGAAGACGATCGAGAAACTCCGGGCCCGCGAGGCGACCCTCCGGGCCGACTTCGAAACGGCCCGGGATCGGCTTATCCCCCTCAAGCCGCCTGCCGCGTCGCACAAGGATCTGGCGGCGGACTGGGAGACCCTGACGCGCTGGGCGACGGAACAGATCGACGTTCAGCGGGACGCCGAGAAGATCGCCGAGACAGAGATCAAGGAAGCGCAGGCCGGATACGACGAGATGTTGAAGGCGTTGGCACGCTCGTGCGCAGACTGTTCGCTGACGCTCTCGCCGGGTGAAGACCCTCTCGAAGCGGCGGCTCATGCCCGCGCAGGTGCGAAGCACGAGGTCGAGCGCATCTCCAACGCGATCGAGCAGGTTGCGAAGATGCGAGAGGAACTGGATGGCACCTCCCAGAGACACGCCCTCGCCTCGTCCCTCGCGCAGCATCTATCGGCGAAAGGTTTCGAACGCTGGATCGTGAACGAAGCCCTGAAGCGTCTGGTCGAGGGCGCGACCGAGATCCTCAGAGACCTGTCCGAGCGGCAGTACTCGCTGACGATCGACGACAAGGGTGACTTCTTCGTCACCGATCACCACAACGCAGACGAGAGTCGTCCTGCGAAGACCCTCTCCGGTGGAGAGACCTTCCTCGCGTCGCTGTCGCTGGCGCTGTCGCTCTCGGATCAATTGCTGGATCTGGCGGCCGGCGGCTCGGCCCGTCTGGACGCCATCTTCCTCGACGAAGGGTTCGGGACGCTAGACCCGGAGACCCTCGACACGGTGGCGGCCACGATCGAGAACCTCGCCGCCAAGGGTCGGATGGTTGGGATCATCACGCATGTACGAGAACTCGCCGAACGCGTCCCGGTGCAGTTCAAGGTCACCAAAGACGCCAACGGCTCGCGCGTCGAGAAGGTGGCGGTATGAGGTTCGCTATCGAGGCATGGGCGACCGAGTACGGGACGCCGATGGAGCTCACGGAAAAGACGGTGTCGGAAACCAAGGTCGACGTCGAGGTCGAACGGCCTGTTAAGGATTGGGCGGCCATCGAACCGAAGGCCGCCAAGCTTCCGTCCTCGACACTGTTCACGGACGGGGTCCGGCGTATCGATGCCCGCGTCTGGATCGAAACCGAGGATGGCACGCGCCCCGGCGTGTGCGCCTCGTACGCGGCGGGAGCGATGATGTGCGACGGCAGAGCGCGCCTGGCCCAGGTGAAGGTGGAGAGGGGTCTGTTCTCAGCCGCCACCGACGCCTCTTCGATCACCTGCAAGCACGCGCATTACGGGGTCCGCAGGGCTAAGGGGGATGCTCCGGAAGACCTCTGGCTGGCGATCCAAGAGCGCATGGGCGAACTCGAAGGGGCCATCGCCGACGATCTCGAGGCAGATCTGATCCTCATCGACGGACCTCTACGCGGCAACCTCGGCCAACCTTGCCGGGTCGGCTACGTGAAGACGCATCACGTGAGCTATCTGCCGCCGGAGCTCGACGCGGTCGTCTCGTCACTCGCCCCCGGGCAACGAACCCCGGTCTTCCTCACCCTGGGGCGCTGGGGCAGATTCTCCTGGTACGTCAGACTTCCGGGAGCCGACGGACATTCGTGGGCCGGGGTGGTTCGCTGCGAGACATCGGCCGACGTTCCGATCGAGGACGCCACCTCACTTGCCGACACCGTGGCCACCGTGCTGCCCCGTTACGCATCGGTCAGCCACAAAGACCCGCGCGCCCCGCAGAATCTCTATCCGATCGCCGGCCTAGAGCGAGAGCTTCGGCGACGGCTCGGTGATCCTCAACTTCTCTACCGCGGCCTAAGGGTTGCGGCAGCGGTCTAGCCGCTGAGCGCCTCGCCGATCAGACCTAGTACCCGTTCCACGTGATCGTCGGTCGCGGTGCGGCCCATCAGGCCGATCCTGATCGCCTTGCCCGCGGTCGGTGTGAGCCCGCCCGAGATCATCACCCCGTTGGCGAGCAGATGCTTCTGGATCGCAACGGGATCGTCCGCCCACGCCGCTACGACGAGGTTGGCCTCTGAACCCGGCTCCGGGATGATCTCCAGCCCCATCTCGACCAGACCGGTCCGCACCTTCGCGGCGAGTGCAGCACGACGCTCGATCCAGGCATCGAGTCCGAAGTCCAAGATCCGCTGGATGCTCGAATACATCGCGAGGACCGAGGCGGTCGGCATCGTGACCGGATGCGGGTGCCACGTCCCCCACTCCTTGCGATACCAGTCCCACGTCTTGAGATCGAGGTACCAGGAATCCGGGCGCTCGCTGCGTGCTTCGACGCGCTCGCGACCGCTCGGTCCGAGGGCCAAGATGCCGAGTCCGGGAGGCGCCTCCAATCCCTTCTGGGTCCCGGTGACGAGACAGCCGATCCCCATGGCGTCGACGTCCATACGCTCACCGCCCACCGAGGCGATGCCGTCGACCATGTAAACGGCTCCGACATCTCGTGCGACCTTGGCGATGTCCTCGACGGGATGGCGCACGCCCGTCGCCGTTTCGACGTGCACCGTGATGACCCCGTGGGCACCGTCTGCAGCGTCGGCAACGCGCTGCGGGTCGATCGGTTTGCCAACCTCGACCGGCACGACGACGGTCTCCAAGCGGTGCGCTTCAGCCATCTCCTTGCTGCGTTGACCGAAGTAGCCGGTGTCGCAAACGACGACCCTCTGCCCGGCCTCGAAGAGGTTGAACAGTGCGGCATCGAGACAGCTCGTCCCGCTCCCGGGTATCACATACGGAGTGTCAGCAGCTCCCAATAACCTGCCGAGGGCAGCGATCGCTTCCGAGTGCAACTCGGTCCAGACATCCCCGTAATGGGCGATCAGCTGGCGGCCGAGAATCTCGAGGTCTTCTTCGTGCAACTCCCCAGGGCCCGCGATCATGAGCTCGGGCATCTCGGGAAGTTTCCGCGGGTCTAGGGACAACGTCGTCCTCCTGGGAGTTCCTCGATGTCGGTACGTGAACGACGTTAGCAGACGGAGCCCGCTAGGTGACCGCTCAGAGGATGGTTCGGCGCCCTGCCGGGTCAGTTCGCCTTCCGCAGGATCTCGACGATGTGGTTCTGTGAACCGCGGTTCTGCCAAGGGATGTCGTCTACGGATCCGGCCGTGGCCGAGCTCGCGTTGTCGGTGAAGGAGATGTTCTCCGCCGGCACCGTCCACTGGCTCATATCGGCGCCCTGAGCCTCGGTCAGATCGGTAAGCGCTTCCAAGAGAGCGGCCCCGACCAGCGGGTTACACGTTTCCTTCTGCTGGCTCGAGATGTCGTTACAGAGGTTCCAGGGGAATGCCGCTTTCCTGCGCTTGGCGTCGAGGAGATTGCGGAGGTAAGACGAGAAGTCGAACCAGAACCCACCTCCATTGACGGGGTTGTAGTTCGTGATCGGAGCGTCATACATCAGCTCGTAACCGTTCTCTCCGATCTCATCATCGAAGATCCGATGAACGAGGTTGGCGTACCAGGCATCGAAGATCGCGAGCGCCGGCCCATCGTCCATCTCATCGTCCCCGTCCTTGTTGGCACGATGAGCACCCTTTGCGATCCACTCCTGAACGATCTGGAGGGCGTTGCGATACTGCTCCGTCTGCTGCGCCTCGCCTAGCTTCTTGGCCTTGCGCACCAAGAGGGGGCCGAGATAGGCCCCGCGCGCGTCGCGGGTGGCAGCGTCCCTGATCACGTCGACGATGTCAGAGATATCGGCCTTGCCGGGACCATCGAGCAGTTCGTGCATCCGATCGATCAGCAGCTGCACCCGCTGGACGGGTCCCCACTTGAAGCCATCCTGGTTGTCCCAGCCCTTGGCGGGCTTGTTGTTCCAGTTGGCGATCCAACCCTGCTCGGGGTCGATGATCTTCGGCTGCTTAGCGTATGAACGGCGACCCTTCCACTCCCACTTGCCGGTGCCCCACACCGGGAGAGACGGGTGAACCCCTTCGGCGCGCACCGGGTACTCCCCGACGTGGAAGTAACCGATGTGCTCCGCGTCCGCGTAGAAGGAGTTGAACGACATCGTGAAGTCTTTGGCTGCATCCGCGAAGTCATCGAGGGAATCGACCTCGGCGTTCCATCGATAGAACGAGGGAAGGGAGTCGACTTCCTTCTTCCAGAAGAACCGCTCTTTGACGAGAGCCACCGGCTTTCCGTTCACCTTCACGCGTTCGAACACCGGGCCGTGCACGGTTCGGTAGAAGGTGTGCGTCTCGCTTCTGGGAGTGCCCGGGTCCGTCGGCGTTGGGTTCACCTGGATCGTTTCCTCGCGGGATTCCATCTCCCGGCACTCACCCTTGAACAGGTAGTGGTTGGACTCGAGGGTCGGCTCCTTGTCGTCTGGCTCGCAGAGACGTTCGGCTCTGACATCTACGGCGTCGGAGTACCCCGTCGTCAGTGACCAGGCGTAGTCCGCCCCGCGGCCCAATGGGATCAGGGCCGAGGTTCCCGGCACGGCCGCGCCTCGGAAGTCGATCCCAGGTGCATGAACCGAGATGTCCATGAAGAACGACGGCAGAGCATGACCCACCTGCGGTCCGCCCAGGAGGAGCGGATTGCCGGTCTTGGATTCGCTACCGGAAACCAGAAGCGCGTTCGAGGCTTGCTTCTTGAAGCCGAGGGACTCGAGGAAGGCCTCGCGTTCGGCCATGCGGCGCCTCTCCCGCCGCGCGACCTGTTCGGCCTTGTCCGGGATGGCCACGGACCCCCAGTTCACGTCCGACAGGTCCTGCGTCTGGAAGTTCGCCTCGGAAGTCGGGATCGATGTGGGTGACTTCGGATCGTTCTGGAAAAGCAGATCCGAGTACAGGGCACGACCCTTCTTCTTGCCCAAGCGCTCCACGAGGTGTGAGTAGAAACCGGCGTTGAGCAGTTCGCCGCCCGCCGTCTCCCCGAACACCCGCAGCTGCAACACCGCGATGTAAAGCGTGTCCTGAGGGGTCCACTCCTCGGGGTGCTGTGGAGGGAGATTGCCCGTTGCCTGATATTCGAAGGGCATCCGGGTGGGATCCATCCGTACCTCGTCCATGTAGGCATTCACCCCATCGGCGTATGCCTGGAGACCGGTCTGCAACTTCTCCCCCACGGCGCCGAACCGGTCATCGAGGTCGTCGAACATCTTCGTGATCTCTTCGAGCGTGTAGCCCTCGCGTCTGGTTTCGATGTCTCGGCGCACCAGCGAGTCATCCGAACCGGGGCCCGCGAAAGAAGACAGATCGCCTCGCGCGGCCCTCCGGAATATGTCCATCTGGAAGAGACGATCCTCGGCCGTCACGTAGCCGGACGCGAACCCCGCCGCTTCCAGCGAATCGGCATAGATGTGTGGCACCCCGAAGGAGTCCCGGTAGACGGTGACCCCCTCCGTCGGTTGATAGGACCGCTCGACCTCGGCCCCCGGAGAGAACTGGAACTCCCGGAAATAGCTGAGGAGCTCATCCTCGGTGACGTCGTCATCAGTCACGAGGGCCGCGTACATCGCCAACTGGTCATCGAAGTGCTCGCCGTAGGACCCGGCCGCGAACTCGTCCGCCGTGATGTCTCCACTTTGTCCGGGCGGCATGACCACGTATCCCCGGATCGTGTCCGGGACCTCGGGAGGGCCCTCCTCCTGGGCCGCGACGGGTCCGGGCATGGCAGCAGCGAGCACGCAGAGCGCGAGCAGCGAGGTCAGACGTCTCAGGATTTGGGGGTTCATACCTGACATCTTGGCCGAAAACACCCGGCTTCCTCTACCGGTTTGGCATCTCGCCCCCGCGGGCAGGCTAGAGGCAGATGGAACAAGGCCGGCTGATCCAAGATAGGTACGAACTCACAAGCGAGATCGGGACCGGCGGGATGGCTCGCGTCTGGAAGGCCCGGGACACCCGCCTGAACCGTGACGTAGCGGTGAAGTTCCTCGATCCGAACCTCTGCGAGGACCCCGAATTCCTCGTGCGCTTCTTCTCGGAAGCGCAGAGCGTCGCGCGCATCTCCCACCCTGCCGTCGTTTCCGTCCTCGATTTCGGGCAGGACGAGGACCGCCCTTACCTGGTGATGGAGTTCGTGGAAGGTGGTTCCGTCGCCGAACTCGCCGGCCAGCCACTCTCCGTCGAACGTTCCCTGGAGATCGTGGCCCAGGCAGCTGCAGGCGTCGGGGCGGCCCACGCCGAGGGCCTGGTGCACCGCGACATCAAGCCGGCAAACCTCCTGCTCGATGGGTCGGGCAACATCAAGGTGGCCGACTTCAGTATCCCCTCCAGTCGAACCGGCGAGAAGCTCACCGCCACGGGGACGGCGATCGGATCGCCGCACTACATCTCCCCAGAACAGGTGACGGGAGACATGGCGACCCCCGCTTCCGACGTGTACTCACTAGGGGTCGTTCTCTACGAGTTACTCACCGGGCGACGCCCCTTCGACGGGGACAACATCACCGCGATCGCCATCGCCCACGTGGATAAGCAACCGCAGCCGCCCAGCGCCCACGATCCAGAGATCGACCCGGTGCTCGACGGCCTGGTGATGCGATGTTTGGCGAAAGACCCCGAGGAGCGGTTCCCAGATGGCGAGGTACTGAGCAAAGCGGTCGAGGGAACGCTTGCAGGGATACTCGATGATGGAACCGGCGCGATCCCGTTGCCCGAGGACATAGCCCCGTCAGAGGGCGCCACCGGAAAGCCACGTGCGTTGGCGACGATCCTCGTCGTTATCCTGCTCCTACTCGCAGCGAGCGCGGTCGTATTCGCCTCGTCGCGGTCGGACGATCGTGCGGCCGCAACTACGACCTCTGAGCCGGGCGAGAGATCGCCCAAGCAGAAGCGAAAGAAGCCTTCCGCCAGTCCGTCGGCGACGAGTATCCCGGCGACGATCCCTTCACCCAGCCCTAGTTCGGAGCCCAAGAAAGAGAAGAACGAGGTAGAGAAGGTCCAGGAAGCCGAGGAGGTGTCGGAAGCCGAGAACTCTGAGGAGGTATCGGAGCCGACGGAACCATCCCCCACCCCCCAGCCGGAAACCTCACCCGAGGCATCACCGGCGACCGAGGAGGGGACCCAGCAGGTCGATCAATCGGCGACGGGCAGCTCGTAGACCTGTTCGTAGGGCCACGCCCCGATCGCTTGTCGGATCCTGACCCGCATCTCGCCTCGGTCCAGCGTCCCCCCGACACTCGTGACCCGTTCATCGCATTCGTTCAGGAACCGGTCGATCTTCGCCGAGTCGGGAACGTCGCTCCAGCCGATCTCGATCCCCGATACCCAGGCCCGGAAGCGGTCCCAGAGTGCAGCGAACGGGCCCCCCTCTCTACCCACCTGCAGAGCGGTCTCCGCCGTGTCGAAGGCTTGTGGGCCCCATCCCAGGTCGCGAGGGAGGAACCGGCAATCCACCCCCGGTGCAGTGAACAGCAGCGGGTTGTCCGCCAGGTCCTCTCCGATGGGCCCTAGCTTGCGAGCTGCTTCGACCACCGTCAGCCCCCCGACGTCGATGCCTCGAACCGACACCCCACGGTGGATCCTGCCCGCGCTGATCCCGAGATCGACGATCACGAGATAAACGGTGGCGGCGACCACCGCCAGAGATGCGATAACGATCTTCGACCGGGTTGACACCATGCCCGCCATGCTACGTGCGGACGGGTTGCAGGTCGCGGCAACACGTCATAGGAAGACGATGAAAGGGTGGTCTGGTGGGGTCGGGGTCGTGGGGCCCCCCGAAGGGGGCCCCACCCATGCCTAAGACCCTTCTTGCACCTGGTAGATCTCGTCGGCCACTAGGCCGTGAGCCTCGCGGTGAACCGTGTTCGCGGACTCCGCATCGGGGGCGTCTACGAGACAGAAGATCTTCCCGGCCTGCTCGTCCACCCAATACCTGAGGTAATTGACCCCATGGGCGGCCTGAGTCTCGAGGTCCTTCATGTGGGCGCCGGCGACATCAGATGCCGATACCCCACCCTCGATGTTGTGGACATCCATGTAAAGCGGCATGATCCTCCTCCTCTTCTGACGTTCGGACGAGTCGATCATCGGCCCTGACCGTGTGATGGGCCGTGTGAAAGATGCCGCTTTTGCTAACTCTCGAGAAGTTTCGTTAGAGCCGGATTGTCGACCTCACCCGCCAGCACGCGTGCCGTTGCTCTCGCTCCCGGGTCTCCCGCCAGCTCGCGGTAGTGATACGAACGCGCGAGGAACTCCGTCATCCCACTTCGTGCAGCCAGGGTTTCCAGATCCGTTATCCACTTCCCGAGACCGGGCAACCTCGCCTGGCTCCCTACGTCGCACAGCGCATCGAGGAGGTTGGCCTTCATCCAGAGGTAACTGTCGGGGAAACGAGTGCAGGTAACCGTTGCCTGCTCCAGCCGTTCGGCGGCCGAGTCCGTCGCTCCCAGCGATGCGTCCAGGAGTCCGAGTCCATGCAATGCCGAGGCTTCCCAGCAAGGATCCTGTAACTGCCGGGCGAGGGAGAGGGCACGCTCCAGTCGGGACCTGGCTTCTTCCGGATCGCCCCCATCGCGGAGGTCGATCTCGGCGAGCAGGCTCTCCGGCCACGGAACCAGCGCGATCCAACCCGACCCCGTCGCGATCTCGATGGAACGCTGCAGGCTCGATCGAGCCTCGTCGAAGCGGCCGCAGAGAAGGCGAAGGCGTCCCATGAGGCAGTGCACGTAGGCCGTTTGCCGGGGTAACGACGAGTCATCCGTCAGCTCCATGCATCGCTCGAGACAAAGCTCCGCTTCGGGATAACGACCGGTGTCGGAGTGACATATGGCTTGATAAGAGAGATTCCAGATCGCATCGCCGGGGTCTCCGGAGAAGGTCTCGAGCGCTCGCTCCAGCGAGCCCAACGCTCGGTCGTACCTCCCCGTAAGCATGTCTATGTAGCCCAATTCTCTCAGGGCGTTGGCCAACAGCCTGGCCGACCCGAGCCGCTCTGCCCTCTCCACCACCTTGTGCAGCAGGGTCGCCGCCTCCCCATCCCTTCCTCTCACCGAGTGCACCAGTGCATGGGCCAAGGCGAAGAGAGCTTCGCACCACAGTTCCTCATCGTCCGCTGCCTCTGCCAGGGTCACTGCTCTTCGTAGGCCGTCGATACCGGTCTCCACAGCGCCCGCGTGTAGCGCCGATCTGCCGAGATCCAGCTGCGCTCGAGCCGTTACCGAATCTCCCATCACCGGCTCGGGGGATCTCGTTTCCGCCACGATCGCAGACTTGACCGAGCGACTCGGCTCGCAACCGAGTTCCTCCTGGAAGATGCGCAGGCACCGATCCAACGCGTCGCGCGCCCGGTCCTGATACCCCTGCGCGACCAACGCCCTGATCAAGGTCTCGTGAGCTCCTTCGTCCAAGACATCGACCGATATAGCTCGGGTGGCGAAATCGGCAGCCATCTCGAAACGCCCGGTGCCGAGACAGGCCGAGGCAGCTTCCCTTAGGACGCTTTGAGTGAGACTTCGAACCCGGGTCCTCTCGACCATCAGCCAAGAATCGAAGACGTGGTCGGACGAGAAAGAAGCTCCCTGCAGTAGGTCGCTTCCGAGTCCCCTCATCCGCACCGCCTCGGCCCAGGTGCCACTGGTCAAGACGTGTACATCGACGATGCTTCCGGGAGGGAGGTCGAGCTGGATGACAGACCCTTTGAGCACATCGGGCAGGCGCAGGGCCTTTCGCAGCTGTGCGAGGTTCCATCTGAGGGAGCCGAGGGGATCATCGGTAGACGAGAAGAGCAGTTCGGCGAGGTGTTCCCTGCCGTGTGACCGGCGCGTCAACAAGAGGTACGCCAGCAAACCCCAGGCCTTCTTACCCTTAGGTCCGGTGCCGGGGCTCCCATCCACGACCAACTCCGGTGAGCCCAGCAGCCGGATCGAGATTCCCCCCATCGGCACATGGTCATCTAATACTCGGCTTCGCACAAGGGGCGCGGACGAGCCGGCCGATGGGGTGATGGTCTGCATCACGATCTAGGCAGCACGTAGCCTTCGTGGCGGGTGCGTTCACGGTGCAACTCGCTCAACCTCTTCGTTAGACCACCGGCGGAGCCGTCGCCTATCCGTCGTCCATCCACCTCCAGCACCGGCGTCAGTTCGCCCATCGTGCCCGTCACGAAGACCTCATCGGCGACGTACACCTCCGACAGAGAGATGCGCCGCTCGACCACCTCTATCCCGTCCGCGGCAGCGGCCTCCATGACGATCGCCCTCGTTATGCCCGGGAGGCACGCTTCTGCCAGCGGTGTCATCAGGACTCCATCCCGAACGAGGAAGACGTTCGTCGCGTTCGTCTCGGCCACGAAGCCATCAAGGTCGAGCATCAACGCGTCGTCCGCGCCTGCAACCTCGGCCTCGATCTTGGCGAGGATGTTATTCAGCAGGTTGTTGTGGTGGATCTTCGAGTCGAGCGTGGCAGGGCTGTTGCGACGGATCGACGCCGTGATCAGTCGGATGCCCTCCTGGGCATACACGGGCGGCTTCCATTCCGCCAGAACGATCAACGTGCACCCCGCGCGGTTGTTACTGGTGGCCATGCCCGACGTGATCTTGGGTCCTCGAGTAAGGGTCAGACGAGCATGGGCTCCGTCGTACATCCCGTTGGCAACGAACGTGTCAACGACGGCGCTCCGGACCTCGTCTCGCGACGGTATTCCCTCGAACCGAAGGGCGTGGGCGGATGCGAACAACCTATCGAGGTGGCGGTCCAGAGCGAAGATGCGCCCGTCGTACACACGCAGCCCTTCCCAAACTGCATCGCCACCCTGCACCACCGAATCGAACACCGACACCGTCGCTTCAACGCGGGGGACCAACCGCCCATCGACATGGACCAGGATGTCGGCGTTGCGCGGGTCGGGAAGTTCTTCGGGGCCGTAACTCCTGGTCACCGCTTTACCTCCCCTTCCGAGGTTCGATCGCATGCTCGGACAACTCGGAATAGTACGAGCGAGCCTCGTTCAACAACCCTTCTAACCTCTCCGGCAAGCGGATGTCCTTCTTGCGATAGGTCGCGAAGCCCGTCGATGTATGGAGGCTGTCGTACCAGTACTTCGCCCATGGGCCATCTTCGGGGGCAGGCCCGGCCGGCCATGACAGCATGGCCGGGTCCCAGGCGATGCCGACCCTCTCGCAGAGCTGTTCCAACACACCGGCGGGATCCTGGAGCAACAACCGAGCGTCGATGA
>JBKHYB010000015.1:0-12423 GCA_046565725.1 Actinomycetota bacterium | reverse complement strand
GTACACCGTCCCGGTGGTGTGGGCACTTCTGATCGGCACGGCCGTCGCGCTCTACATCGTGCTCGACGGCTTCGACCTCGGGCTCGGCTCCCGTCAGCTCTTCCAGGAAGCGGCTCGGCTCGCCGCGCCGGGTCGGGCCTGGAGAAGTGGTGACCAGGCAACGCTGGGCTGCCCGGGTCAAGGCGACATAGAACACCCGACGGTCTTCCATCTCGTTCTTGCGCGACCGAGCGAGCGGGTCGGTCTCCTCGAGGAAGTAGGGGTCGAACAATCCCGTCGCCCTGCGTCCCTTGGGGATCGCCCCCTCGACCACGCCGGACACCGCGACCAGATCCCATTCCTTGCCCTTCGCTCCGTGGAAGGACAGGACCTGGACGCCTCCGCTGGAGCGCTCGGGGGGAAGCCATGGGTCGGAGCCGAAGTCCGCCCGGTCCATCGACCGCAGGTACTCCTGGAGAGTGCCCTCTCCCCTGCGACGCTCGACGAACCGGCCCAGGGCATGACTGAACGCCACCAGCGCGTCGAGCTCGCGGTTGGCCGGGTCCGAGATATCACCCCTCGCACGTTCGACCAGCGATCTGCAGAACGTCGACGTGTTCCAGAGATGCCAGAAAGCTTCGTCGGCGGGAGCATCCTTGCGCGCGCCGAGAGCGCGACGCAGGGTCATCAGCTCGTGGAGTTTGGCAGCAGCCGCGTGTTCCAGCTCTTCCTCGGGTGGATCTGCGACCACGTCCACGAGGGATCGCCCCGTCAACCGCGCAACGCGTTCCAGCTCGCGCACGACGCTGTCGTCGAGATCGACGAGAGGTGACCGCAGTAAGCGCAGCACCAACTCGTCCTCGCGCTCGGGCTCGAAGGCGAAACTCGCGAGGTCGGCGATCGCTCTGACCACCGGTTCCCGGCCAAGGGGACGGTCCGGCGCGGCTATCGAGAATGGGACCTGCAGCGCATCCAGCGCCCGCTCGAGTGGGGGCAGCATCGAACGAGGCGAAGTCAGCAAGATCGCCATGCGATCGAACGGGATGCCGTCTTGGAGGTGGGCCATGCGTATCGCTCGAGCGACCGCTTCCGCTTCCGCAGCAAGGTTCGAGTAACGCTTGACCTCCAGCGTGGACGACCCGGCGAACGACTCAGAACGATGGGGGCCATCTCCGTTACCTGCGATCAGCCGCTGGGCGGCCTCCCCGAGTTCCGAACCCAACCGATATGACGTCTTGAGGAAAACCTCCTCGTGCTCTCCGAAGATCTTGTCGAAATCGGCGAGCCACTCGGGCTCGGCTCCCCGAAAGGTCTCGATGGAGCTGTCGGGGTCCCCGGCCATCACCAGCGATCGCTCGCCCTCCGGGGCGTCGACCGTCACGAGGAAGTGCAGCAGACGCTGCTGGATCAGTGCGAGTTCTTGACCATCGTCGACGAGCACGTGCGGGAAGCGGCCCTGGAGTGCCTCGCGCACGTCATCGAAGTTGGCGATCAGCTCGACCGCATCACGCATCAACGTTGGATAGTCGACCCTGCTCCTCTGACGGAGGGCATTGTGATGCTGTTTGTAGAAGCGGACGATCGGGGCCCACGCCGGACGGAAGCGAGCCAACGGTTCCAACTCGGCGTGATCCATCGCCCGCTGGCCCACGCGGATGAAGAAGTCCACGACCTCGTCGACGAAGCCCCTGTTCTCGAGTAGATGAGCATGGCTCGGCCACCCTGTCGGATCCTCTTTGCGCAAGGCATCGCGGATCGCTCCCCACTGCTCGGGGCTGGTCAGCAGCACCGGCGGTTCGGGATAGCCGAGGCGGTCGTAGTGGCGAGACACAAGGTGGTACGCCAGTCCGTGCCAGGTGTAGACCGGCACCTCGATCAGCGCGTCCAGGCCCTCGTCCAGCAGCAGACGTTCCGTCAACGCCCGCTGGACCTCCATCTTCTGGACCCGGTTCGGCACCAGGAACAGGATCCGATCCGGGGTGCAGGCGCCGGAGGCCACGAGCGAGATGAACCTCTCTTCGAGGCACGTGGTCTTGCCCGTTCCCGGGCCCCCCACAGCCAACAGCGACCCCGAGCGGTGCTCGATGACCCTCTTCTGATCGCCGTCGAAGGCCGGTCGAGGCCGGGCAACCATGCTTGCGTCCGTCATGGCCCCCACCCTAGCGAGGGGCTGCGACAGAAATCCCCGAATCGCGAGAAAACCTAGGGCTCAGGCCCGGGCGGCGGTCTTCTGGCGGGCGCGCTTGGTCAGGCGCTGGGTCGGGAAGGGAGCGTCGATCACCAGCTCGACGTTGCGGTCCTCGGGCTTGCCCGGCCCTGCGGAGTTGAACCCGGCCTGATAGTCGTTAGCGGCGAGCTCCCGAGAGATCGAGGCGAGCCGCAGGACCCGGTCGGATTCGGCCCCCGGAACCGCCGGCGCGGCGTGGTCGATCATCGTGCAGAAGATCGACAAGGTGCCGTCGCGGTTATCGAGCACCTCGACGAGACGACTCTGACACGACCAGTCGATGTGTGCCGCCGTGCCGATGTCCCAGAACCCTCCGTGGGGGCCCTTGCGTGGATCGACGATGTTCTCGTGAGTGTGTCCGTTGACCCAGGCGATCACGTTCGGGTAGCGCTGCACTACGGCTTCGATCTCTTCGGAGGTCATACGGGGCAGGTCGTTGCTCGAAGGTTCGGCCGGGTCCGGGGTGGCGACCGGGTTATCGAGCGAGCGCAGGCCGTGATGGCTGAACAGGATCACCAACCTGTCGTCGGCGTCCTGTGTCACCTCTTCACCCGCAGCGTCGTAGTAGCGGGACGAGACCTCCTTGAGGCGCTCTTCGAGCCACGCGAGCTGAGCTGCACCGATACTGCCCTCCGAGAACCCTCCCGGATTGACGGTGTCGAGACCGATGAAGCGGAACCCAGGGTGCTCGTCGCTGTGCCAGTAAGCGGTGCCATCTTCCTTGTTGCGCTGCGTGAGGCCATGACCCTTCGGCGAGCCGGTGGTGTTGAACATCTCGTCGATGTACTCGGCCCGGGTCACGATCTTGCGCTGTCCGTCGGCGGTGGTGGGATGCATGGGCGCCGACAGGAACGCCGTGGGGTTGTTGCGCAAGGTGTCGAAGCTGTCACATGGGTTCACGCCCGGGGGCAGGCCGACGATCTTGGCAGGTCCGACCGCGATGCCCTCGAAGACCGCGTTGCGCGGTGCGTTGCCCTGCAGCAGACCATCGTGGTTCCCGAAGGTCTGGTACCAGGGGATCCCAACACCGGTGGCCGAGAACGGAAGGATGACGTCGTCCAGCAGACCCGGGTACTCGGGAAAGCCGTAGAGCTGCTTGTACTTGTCCGTGACGCCCTCGTCCGGGTGCCAGTACTCGGCATCGGCCCACTCCGCGGACTGGACACCTTCGTACTTGTCGGTCGCACCAGAGTTCGACGAAACCTTCTTGCCGCCGTCCATCGTGTCGATGAACCAACGGAGCTCGTTGAGTTGTTCGTTGTCGATGTTGTCACCGGTGCACACCACGCTCTGGATCTTGGTTCCGGTGAGCGGAGACACCTGGACCTCGCGCAACCGGCGGACCATCGCCTCGAGGATGTGCAGCGACGCGACCTCCTGCGGCCGGTGGGCCGAAGAGAACGGGATCGACTCACACCCGTTGCCCGGGTCCGCGTATCGGTCCAGGAACTCGACCCGGGCCGGCGACTGGGCATCGATGATGTGGATGTCGGTGAAGTGGGCGATGTTCAGCAGCGGCGTTTTGGCCTGGACGTTGCGGTTATGGCCGTTCCGGCTCTTGGCGAGGTCCTCGCGCAGGATGTGAGGCTCGCCCGGCCCCCACGCGAGGCGGTGGTACTTGGCCCGCACACCCTCGCTGATGGCCGCACCCTTGACGATGGTCTGGTTCAGGGTGGTGAGGTCGGCTGCCTTCGCTATCAACTCGGGCCGCGACGCGGCGAAAGAGACCCAGCGAGGCATCATCGTTGCCGCGCCTGCGAGTGCTGCCGACTTGAGGAAATCCCTGCGGTCCATGGTCACCTCGGCCTGTTACCCCCGGATGGGGAGATGTGAACTTGAGATGAACCACAGATTCGCCGCGAGCCGGGACGGTTCCTGCTACGGAGCGTGAGCGCGCGGGCTCGGTCCGTTATGTCCGGTTCCTGCATCGCCTATGAGGCCCGGGCCTTCATTCCCAACAACAGACAGAAGGCGTTACTGGAGGCGTCGCTTATCGAGAAGCTTCAGCAGCGTCGGCAGTGCTTCTCTATCGCGCTGGCGGCCCGCTGCTTCTTTGGACATGATTAGATCCTCTAGCGCCATCACTTGAACCCTTAGCCCCGCGATGCTCATCCATTCCGATCTCTTGGAAAGCTGCGCGTAGCCGCCGACGCCGGATGGCTCGAAAACAAGGTCGAGGTCCCCGTGGTCCGTCCCCAGGAGCCAAACCTTGTCGACCTTCAGCATCTCTGCGGACCAATCGCGTTCGACGTAATCGCCCCTGTCGTGAGCCCACTCCACAGCGCGTATCGCCGTTAGGACCTGCGCTAGCCGAGCTAGGTTCGCCTCCGATCGTTCTGGTGTTATGTCCAGGTCCGTCGTTGGGAGTGGCGAGCCCCACAATGTGCCGGCGATGCCTCCGATAAGCACGAAGTCGACGCCACCGTCCGACAGGCCCTTAAGCAGCGCGATCGGGTCGATGTTCGGTTCAGGAGGCATCGGTACTCGCCTTCAATCGGGACACCTCCCTGTTCCAGCGAGCTAGCTTCCTCAAACGGTCCTCGGGACTCAGCCGGAGGCTCCTATCTATCTGGATGTCGTGATCGCGGTCGTACGTGTGGAGCGACAGATCCAGGTCGAAGCCACAAGACCGCAGGGCCTCGAGGACGGTATCGAACGACGGAACGACCTCCCCCGACTCCCACCTCGCAACGAGGGACTGAGAGGTGCCGAGGCTCTGAGCGAGGGCTCGTTGGGAGAGCCCCGCTCTCCGTCGGGCTCGGGCGATCAGGTCACCTGCGGCGCCTCCCATGGGACCCATGATACCAGATATGGAATCTAGGGTCTGGGCAGGAAACTTAGTTGGCTACGTGGACGACTCCGTTTTTCGCGGCGGGAAGTGGTCGTATATCGACCAGATTCCGACGAGGAAACTTAGTTGGCTACGTGGACGACTCCACACATGCCGCTGCAGTCGCCGGCGGTCACCGTGGAGTGCTTGATGCAGCGGTACTTGAAGGTTCCTTCGTTCTTGAAGGTCTTGGCGGTCTTGCCGCCGTTCTTGGCCAGCGTGGCGTCCTTGCTCCAGCCCCCGCCGTAGGCCGTCACGGTGTGGACCCGGGCCGTGGGGTTCTTCCAGACGATCCTCGTCCCAGGCTCGACGTGCTTGAACTCGGGGTTCCAAGTGCGGCTCTTGGTGGCCTTGATCACGTGGTCCCCGGCCGAGGTCGGCACCGGCATCAGGGCCGCCACCAACACACCAACTACCACCAGCAACTTCGTCTTGGACATCGGAACCCTCCCCGTACGAATCGTGGCACCCAGGCTACCGCGCTACCGAGCGCTAGTCGGGGGCACGGAAATCCGCAGATCCGAGACCGGGTGGGCGCATACTTTCTGTCCCCCTTCACTAGGACACGAGGGGGCCGGGACAGGGCTCGGAGGAGACGGGGGCATGGAAGACCAAGAACGACTGGCGATCGAGGACCTGTTGGTGTCCGACGCCATCGAGGAGGCCGAACGGCGCTACGCCGCCGAGCAGCGCAAGGCCCAGCGTCGCGCCCTCCAACTGGCCCGGGAACAGGCCTACCATCGCCTGGCCCTTGCGATCGATCGCCCCGAGCGCCGGCCCCGAGACAAGGCCGGCCCCGGACAGCTGTGCCTGTTCCCAACCACCGAGCCCAACCTCTTCGACGAGATCTGAGAGCGGTCGCAGACGGAGGTCAAGCGAACCTCTCGGGCTGCCGTACGTTGTGTTGAGGGGGTTATCCGTTCCAAGAGGGGGTTGGTACGTGAGTAGACGCGCACGCGCCTTTCTGGCCGTGATCATGGTGTTCGCCGTGTCGGTCGGGGCAGCGAGCCCTGCCGCAGCGAGGGCGAACTGGAAGATCCGCATAGATCGCCTGATCGGGGGCCGCTCGATGTCGGTAGCCGTGCGCGACGCGGGAGAGGTCCTGTACCGGCACAAGCCATCGGCTCGGAGGGCCCCGGCCTCCGGAGAGAAGCTGTTGATGTCGATGGCGCTGCTCGATCGCCTCCCGCCCGAGACCCGCATCGAAACGATCGCATCGACGACCGAGAGCCTTCCCACCGGGGTGCTCAGAGGCAACCTGTGGCTGCTGGGCCGAGGGGACCCCTCGATCACCGGTGGTGGATCCTTCGGGCGCTCGCTGCCCTTCGAGCCGACCCGCCTAAGTGCTCTGGCGGCCGAGGTCGAACGGGCCGGGATCACGAAGATCCGCGGCTCGGTGGTGGGCGCCGTCTCGTACTTCAGCCACGACTGGTGGGCCCAAGGGTGGTCCTCCAACTTCCCGGCCGACGAGATCGCCCTGCCGAGCGCCCTCACCTTCGAAGGAAACAAGCGCAAGGGCCGGCACATCGACGACCCCGAACTCCGGGCTGCCCGGAGCCTCACCCGGCGGCTCGAGGCTCGAGGCATCCCCGTTCGACGCGCTCCCAGGTTGGGCTCCCCTCCCGAGGGGTTGGCTCCCGTGGCGAAGGTGGCCTCGGTGCCTCTCGCTCAGATGCTGCGCTATACGAACCGCCACTCATCGAACTTCTTCGCCGAGGTCTTGGGCAAGCGGCTCGCCGTCGAGGCCTACGGAACCCCGGGGACCATCGCCAACGGAGCTAGGGCGATCGAGGCCTTCGCGTCACGCCGCGGCGTGGACGTCGACGCCTACGATTCGTCGGGTCTCTCCTACAGCAACCGGATCTCGCCGAACGGCTTCACCCGCTTGCTCGATGGCGTGGAGACCGAGCTCTGGTTCGCCTCCCTGCGCTCCACGCTCGCCGGAGCCGACCAGGGCACGCTCGAGGACCGGCTCGTGGGAGTGAAGGTGAGGGCCAAGACCGGCACGCTCAACTACATCTCGACGCTCTCGGGGTGGGTGTGGCTGCGTCGCACCGATTCGTGGGCGGCCTTCTCGATAATGTCCTCGGGGATGTACAAACCCACGGCGGCCCAGATCGAAGACGAGATCGTGAGGGAGCTCACCCGGAACGCCCGCTGACACTTCCTATGGGGGATTCGCCCGTTTCGTGGCGAATAGAGCCAGCAACGGGTCACTGGTGTCAGAAAGGGTGAGCGATGCGACGTGCTTTGGCTGTGGGGTTGGCGGGAAGCCTCTTCGCCGTGGTGGCGCTGGTCGTGGGACCGGCCGAGCGTGCGATCTCGTCCCCGGTGGCTACCTCCGAGGCCGAGTATCAGGTCTACGGCCGGATCTTCCCCGACCCTCATGGGTGCAACCCGGCGGGCTCACCGTTCGCCAAGGGGAACGTATGCGCCACCGACTTCATGCAGTTCCGGGAGCTTCAGCTCGGCGTCGAACTGTTAGAGGAGTTCTTCCCGAAGTACGTCGAGTGGTACACGCTGCACGAGGACTTCGACTGCACCGGTAAACCTGCCCCCGGCGACAACGACGGCTGCGACGCGTTCCGCTCGGCCGGGCTCCCGGTCACGGCCAGCGCCGACGGCCAAGACTCGGGCGTCGTCACGCGCGATCGCCAGCCGCTACACATGCTGCGCGTCACCGACGAGTCGGTTCCCGACAAAGGCAAGGACTATTTCGTCTTCCCCCTGTCGATCCACGGGATCGAACGGGCCGGGGTGGAGGGCGGCACCCGCGCGGCGGAGGATCTGGCCACGTGGGCGGCCTGCGAGAGCGGCAACGCTCCCGACATAGTCGATTGCGACGCGGAAGGTCCCATCCCCCATCCCCTGCTCGAAGCCACCCCCGACAAGAGCGTGACCGCGGGCCATGCGCTGAAGAACTCAGTCATCTACTTCATCTACCCGAACCCCGACGGCTGGGTGCGCGGCGAACGGACCTCCGGCACGCAGTTCTTCCAGCGCTACAACGGCAACGGAGTGGACCTGAATCGCGACTGGCCCGAACAGGGCTACACGTTCCGGCCTTACACCCCATGGTCCGAGCCGGAGTCGCGCGGCTACGGCAAGGTCCTCCAGGCGATCGGACCTAAGGACTCCAAGGGCAACCCCAAGTGGACGGGCGGCATCGACCTGCACGGACAGTTGATCGACCGTGCCTTCTCTTTCACCCTGATCGGCGGTTCGCAACGCCCCTACGACATGAACCAGCGCGTGCTGCAGACGGTCAAGGGCGCCTGGGCCGACGCCGAGAAGCGCCTTGCGTGGTCGCCGTTGATCAAGCCGAACGACGCCCCGGACGACGACCCTCGCGTCTACGGCGTGCAGTGGGGAACCATCTGGGACACGATCGACTACACCGTCACGGGCGCCCTCGGCAACTGGATCGACTCCCCCATCGGCCTCAACGGCGACGGCATCGACAACGAGATGTCGATGTCGCACCTCAGCAACTGCGGTATCGGTTCGTGCTGGATCCCCGACGTCGAACAGCTCCACGTGGACGGCAACAAGTCGCTGATCTACTCGATGATCAACTACTCGCTGAAGCCGGAGAACACCGACTTCGACGTGAAGGGGAACGTCGGCTACGTCCACAACCCCGGAGTGATCAAGCGAGCCACGAACCGCAACTCCCCGCCTCCCAAGTTCACCAAGCTCCCGACGCAGGACGACATCACCGGCGGCACCCTCGACCCCAGCAACGACTACATCCAGGAATTCAGGGTCAAGGGTCCGAAGCAGGGCGTCTACAACGGCGGCATCGAGGTGACGATCACCTGCGCCAACGCTCAAGGCGTGGGACCGTGCGCCCTCGACCAAGCCCTGTTAGAGAGGGCCAGGTCGCCGGAGCCGAACGCCCAGGGCGAGGACTGGGAGGTCGTGAACTCCTATTACAACCAGAGTTCGATCTACGTGCAGGCCGGCCAGGCCTTGCACGCGAACTTCCCGGCGCCAGGCCGCTACCGCGTCCGGCTCGACGGCGAGTCGACCAGCGGCGTCTTCACCACCAAGGTCGACTTCACCAAAGAGAAAGGCTGGGAAGACCCCGGCCAGATCGGCTACGAGGTCTCCAACATGGACTTCTGGCAGATGATGAAGGAGTTCGTGAAGCCGGGCTTGACGAAGTTGACCATCGCCGACATCACCGGTTCGTCGTCGTGGAAGTCGCTCGACACGATCGTCCTCACCGATGCCGTGCACAGAGAGATCGCCGGCGAGCTCAAGCAGTGGGTCGCCGGAGGCGGCAACCTGGTACTGACCGACAAGGCCCTCGGGATGCTCGAGGTCATGAACATCGTCGATGCGGAGGTGAAGGCCGACAAGCACTACGCCGGCTACATCAACTTCGCCACCAGTGACCGGGAGTCGACGTACAAAGACCCGCTCGCCGAAAAGATCAACCAGCCCGGCGCGGCCGAGGGCCAGAACGGCGACGAGGTGCGCAGGCGCCAGACGTACGAGCCCGTGCCTCTGGGCATGGCGATCCAGAACGCCAACGGTGGCGACGCCGACAATGCCCCGGTCTGGTGGGTGCCTCAATCGGCCCTCAACAAAGCGGCAGGCAAGGCTCGTGCGGTCGGCACGACCGGCGACTTCAGCAAGGTGTCGCTGGGAGAGATCTCCTACAAAGCTGGCAAGATCCGCTTCGCCGGGGCGTTGCTGCCGATGCCGGTGGACAACTTCGACCACCCCTTCGGCCTGGCGAGCTACGCACTCACCTACTCCGGCTACCAGATCCTGCAGAACATGCTCACGTATCAGAGATAGCTACTACTTCGACTGGACAGGTAACGCGAGAGAGGGAGCCCGATCGGGCTCCCTCTCTGCCTTGATCCCACATCGCTCCGCTTAGATGACGTCCCGTTCTCTGACGACGGTGCGGTCGGCGTTACGCTCACGCCACGAACCGAACACCAGCATCGACAACAGAAGGCCTATGCCACCCACGATCATGAGGATCACACCGACCGTGTTGAGGTTGATCCCCTCGGCACTTGCTTCGAGAGCGAACGTCAAGATCGCTCCCACTGCGATCAGGAAGATGCTTACTCCGATACCCATGTTCTAGATACACCTCCTTACCGCACATCCGTTGTGCGGTAGAGCTTGTTAGCTATCGGCAAACGCATAGATACCCGCAAGCAAGCCATTCAAACGGCGCAACATGATCAGCCGGATGCCCAGGGGCGTCAGCCTTTGTGGGCCACGTCCTCCAACAGGGCCCGCGCCGCGTTGCGGCCCGGCGCTCCACACACGCCGCCACCGGGGTGAGCACCGGACCCGCACAGGTAGGCGCCAGGAAGAGGTAAGCGATAGCGGTGCCATGCAGACGACGGGCGCTTGTCGAAGAGCCAGTCCGGGAGGATCTCGCCGTGGAAGATGTTTCCCCCGACCAGACCGAAGCGTTGTTCCAGGCGCTGGGGGTCGAGAACGAGACGGTCTTCGATCAGGTCGGACAAACCGGGCGCGTAGCGTTCGAGCGTCGCGATCACCCTGTCGCCGATCTCGTCACGGCGCTCGTCCCAGGTGCCTTCGGAGAGTTCGTACGGCGCGTACTGGCTGAAGATCGACAGTGTGTGCTTGCCCTCGGGCGCGAGCTCGGGTTCGGACGCGGTCTGGATCCAGGCCTCGATGAAGAACTCGTCGGCGGGGCGTCCTTCGGACGCGGCGGCCGCGCCCTTCTCGAGGTAATCGATCGACGGCGACACGGTGATCGTGCCGAGGTGCTCGGGGCCGGGAACCTTGGCGTCGCTCATGCCGGTGAACCTCGGGAGACCCGAGAGCGCACAGTTGACCTTCACGACCGTGCCCGCTGTGGGCATCAACTCGACGTCGACCGCATACTCGTCGGGGATGCGGGAGGGGTCGATCAGATCCTTGGTGATGCGGGGATGAGCGTTGGAAAGGACCGCGGTGGCCTCGATCTCTTCTCCCGAGGCGAGCACTACTCCGGCGGCACGGCGGGCACCGTCGATCTTGATCGCCGCGACCTCGGCTTCGGTTCTGATCTCACCGCCAAGCCCGGTGACGATCTCGGCCAGTTGACGGGTGATCTCGCCCATGCCGCCGCGCACGAAGCCCCACGCTCCCGGCTCGCCGGTCGCTTCCCCGAAGGCGTGATGGAGATAGATATAAGAGGTGCCGGGGGTGCGGGGGCCGGCGGCGGTTCCGATGATCCCCTGACTCGCCATCAGTCCGCGCATCACGTCCGACTCGAAGTGCTCCTCGACTACCTCGACGATCGGTGCATCGACGGTCTTATAGAAGAGTCTTTCGATCTCGCTGCGCTTGAAGCTGCGGATCGCCTGCTTGCGCGTCGCCGGGTAGCTGAGCAGCGGTCGCAGGTAACGCGACGCCTCTTCGAACATCTCGACGAAGCCGGGATAAGCGTCGGCGTCCTTGCGAGAGACCTCCGAGATGGCTTCGTGGCGCGCTTTCGGGTCCTTGTGCATCAAAAGTCCCCCGCCCTCAGGGAACGGCGAGAACGATTCGGGGTCTTTGATGCGGACGTCGAGTTGGAGTCCGAGCTCCGAGATGATCTCCGGCAACAACAGCGACAGCGAATACGACGCGGTGGAGATGCGGAAGCCGGGGAAGAGCTCTTCGGTGACCGCGGCCCCCCCGATCCGATCGGTGCGCTCGACAACGCAGACCTTGAGACCTGCCTTCAGGAGATAGGCGGCGCAGACGAGTCCGTTATGTCCGGCCCCGATCACCACCGCATCGAAAGCCACCTACTTGGCCTCCTGTTGGATCACCTCGTACGCCAGCACCTCGGAACCGGTTCCGACCGGTCGCTGGGGTTTGTCACCGTCACCGCCGTGAGCGTGACCACGGGTGAAGGCCGCCGACGACATCCAGGCTTCGAATGCCTCCTTCGAGGTCCACCGGGTGTAGACGAAGTAGCGATCGCCCGCCCCCTCGTTGGCGGGACGGAGCAGCTCGAAGTGTTCGAAGCCCTCGGCCTTCGACACCTCGCCGGCCCGGTTCGCGAACCTCTTCTCGAACTCCTCGCGGCCTTCATCCGGCACGGTGATGGCATTGATCACTACGTAAGACAAAGGAAACCTCCGCAGACGTCTAGCCGAAACATGTCAAGCAGGCTACCGTGACGGTATGGCTCTCCAGGCATACTGCTCGACCTGCAGGCGCACCGTGTACATCGATGAAGGTGACACCCCGGTGTGCCCGGTGTGCTCGATGCCGTTGCTGGAGACCCAGGAGACCTCCAACGAGACCAGCGATCAGACCGACGGCGCGAAGTAGGCAGCCTCCAGTACCTTCCCTTCCTCAAGGGTCAGCGTGGTGACCGATCCCGTGACGCAAGGGGCGAACCCAAGCCAGG
>JBKHYB010000014.1:12200-12505 GCA_046565725.1 Actinomycetota bacterium | reverse complement strand
ACGATCCTCCCGTACTTGCCGCTGGTGCTGTTGATCCCGGGCTTCCCTCTGCTCATCGGAGTCGTCGTCGGCGGTGTGGTGGCCTTGGCCGTTCACAACTCGCCCCGACTGCTGAGAGCCTCCGAGCATCCCAAACTGCTGACGGGCGGGCGGGCGATATTGATCCTCGGGGTCGCGATCGCGCTGCCGGGCTTCGTTGGAGGCATCGCCGACATCCTGGGCCGGGCCTGATCGGGACTTCCCTCGTCTCGTCGAGCGATCAGATCGGAACGCAGATCGCACCTTGCGGAGTGAGGATGCGAAGA
>JBKHYB010000014.1:0-12190 GCA_046565725.1 Actinomycetota bacterium | reverse complement strand
AGGTCAGCACCTCCTTCGTACGAGGCGACTCCAAAGATACATCGGGAGAACCCGATATAATCGGTAGATGCCGATTATTAGGGAGGGCTGATGGGCACGATGACGGCGGCCAAGGCCGAGGTCGCAGCGGCTCTGTTTCACGGATTCTCGGATCGCACCAGGCTGTCGATCCTTCTGTCCCTGTTGGAGGGGGAGAAACGCGTGGTCGATCTGATCGATGAACTCGGCGGTTCTCAGAGCAATATCTCCGGCCATCTCGCCTGCCTCAAGGCATGCGGTTTGGTGTCGGACCGCCCGGAGGGTCGCCAGAGCTTCTACGCCATCTCGAGCAAGGAGGTCGTAGGCGTTCTGCGTGCCGCCGAGAAGCTCCTGGCCCTGAACGGCGAATCGATCGAACTCTGTTCGAACTTCGGCTCCAGACGTCGCTGATGCAGACATCGACTGCCGCCTTGCAGCGGCGCGCCACCCGACTTGCATGGTTCACGGTCGGATGGGATGCCATCGAGGGGATCCTCGCGGTCACAATCGGCGTCCTGGCCGGCTCGATCGCATTGATCGGTTTTGGGATCGACTCATCGATCGAGGTCTTCGCCGCAGGCGTGGTGGTGTGGCAGCTCAAGAGACCCGATGACGAGGGGCGACAGGCTCTCGCCCTGCGTCTGATCGGCAGCACCTTCTTCGCCCTGGCGATATACGTCTCTTACGAGGCGATCAAGGATCTGGTCACCCAGGACAGACCCGACGCGTCGATCCTCGGGATAGTGCTGAACATCGTCCCGCTCGCGGTCATGATCCCGCTGGCTCGGATGAAGCGTGATGTTGGGCAGAGGCTCGGCAACCGCACCGTCATCGCAGACTCCGCCGAGACCCGATTGTCCAATTACCTCTCGGTAAGTGTCCTCATCGGACTCGGACTCAATGCTCTGTTCGGGTGGTGGTGGGCGGACCCCATCGCCGCGTTGATCATCGCTGGCGTTGCGGTCAACGAGGGACGAGAGGCATGGGAGAGAGAGGCCAACGATGACGTGTAGGGATCGGTTCCTATCGGTCGCCGGCGCCGTTGTCGTGGTGGATGCTGTCACAAAGATGGCGGCGGTAAGCGCGCTGGGGTCCGGAACGTTCGACGCTGGCCCCCTCGATCTGCGCGTGGTGCGAAACGATGGCATCGCGTTCGGAGCGGCATCCTTCATCCCGCCGGTGGTGCTGGTGCTCCTTACTCTCGCCGTGACCGTCGTCCTCGGGTTAGCGGTGTGGAGGGGCGTGCTGTTCCCCGGAGCCTTCAGCGGGCTACTGGTTGGGGGAGCTCTTTCCAATGTGATGGACCGTGCCCTGGGAGGAACCGTGGTCGACATGTTGCACCTGGGGTGGTGGCCGGCCTTCAACGCCGCCGACGTTTGTATCGTCGTGGGAGCAGGCGGCGTAATGCTCTTTAAGGTTGACCGCCGGCCCCTCGGGACCGTTGGTTCCGATGATGATCCTGTTAGCGACCGATGCAGCACTGATGGCGGCAATCGCATCTGCTGCCGAGATGGATACCGTTGGGGGGCCTCTCGATGAGTGCGCCGGAGGACGAGACCGCGAGATTCTGGGATGGCCACTATGGCCAGAAAGAGCAGGTTTGGAGTGGGCGCCCGAACGCCGTTCTCGTCGAGGAGATTGCGGATCTACGGCCTGGCAAAGCGCTCGATCTCGGTTGCGGTGAAGGAGCCGATGCCATCTGGCTGGCGCGCCGCGGGTGGCAGGTGACTGCGGTTGATGTGTCTCGTGTCGCGCTCGACCGTGCTGTAGCAGCCGCGCAGGAAGCAGGCGTTGAGGGTCAGATCGAGTGGCAACTGCATGATCTCGCGAAGACCTTCCCCGAGGGCGCCTATGACTTGGTTAGCGCGCACTACCTCCATGCACCCATCGAGCTTGCGTGGGGCGAGATCCTGCGGCGGGCGATCTCGGTGGTGGCGCCCGGTGGCATCGTGCTAGTCGTCGGCCACTTGTCACATCCCTCTTGGGCGCATCGAGGTCACGAGCATCCAGAGTTCCCGCAGCCTCATGAGGTAGCGGAAGCGCTCGGGTTGTCTACAGATGACTGGGTTGATGTTGTCTGCGAGGCTCGAAGACGGGACGCGGTCGGCCCGCGCGGCGAACCCGGGACGATCACCGACAGCGTCGTCAGGGCGCGTCGTCGAGGGTAGCAAGCAGAGGATCGGGTTGCCCCAGGGCCGCCTAGGTCTCCCATCTTCACTGAGCGGGGCTCTGCGCCGAGATCACTCGCTCAGCCTGCTGTGGTTAAAGAAAAACCCCCTGGTAACAGGGGGTTTTCATCTGAGCGGGCGACCAGATTCGAACTGGCGACCCTCACCTTGGCAAAGTATCCAATGTGATGCATCGACCTCGGCAGAAACGGGTTTCGCCTGGTCAGGCTCCGCTTTCAATAACAGGCTCTGCCGATGTTTGCGGGCATCTGAGCATCGCGTATGGCCCGAATATGGCCCGAAACCCCGAGTCACCAGGGTGGCGTACCTTCTGCTTGCTCCATGCGTTTCTTGACCTCGGCGGGAACGTCGTCGGGCATCGCTTGGAAGAAGTGCTCCATCGGGACCTGAAGGAATAGCCCCTTTCCTTCGGCGACCAGCTCGCCACCCTCATCCCTGGCCTCGATCCGAAGGAAAAGCTTGCGTCCGTCACGCCGCTCGACCCATCCGTCGAGCTCATACGACCTATTCAGCATCACGGGCTTGCGGTAATCGACCTCGAGTCGGGCGGTGACGGCGGGGGCCTCGACAATGTAGAGGACGAAGCCCAGTGCATCATCGAAAGCTGCTGCCACCGCGCCGCCGTGGGCCAGGCCGGGAGCGCCTTCATGACTCGCGCCGAAGACCACCTCTCCCCGAACGCGCTCTCCGTCCCGCCACATCTTCAGTTTCAGACCGCTCGGGTTGTCTTCGCCGCAGCCGAAACAATTGGGATGATGTGAAGGGAGATGGTGGCGCTCTTCCGGTTGGTTCAAGGAGAGGGTTCTCCTCCCGCACCTTCGTGGGTGATCTCCACAACCTCGTGTTCGAGCACTTCCAGTGAAGCGGCCCTCTCGCCCTCAACGCCGATCCGGGGAAGCAACCGATCGAGCCAGTTCGGTAGCCACCAATTAGCATCTCCTAGAAGTTCCATCGTCGCGGGAACCAACACGACACGAACGACGGTCGCATCGATGAACACGGCGGTCGCCAGGCCGAGCCCGGCCATCTTGATAATGCGGTCGTCTCCGAGAACGAATGACAGGAACAATGTCACCATGATCGCGGCCGCCGCGGTGATCACACGTGCTGTGGCGGCGAGACCGTCGCCCACCGATCGTGCATTGTCTCCAGTGCGCAGATACTCCTCGCGTATCCGAGACAACAAGAAGACCTCGTAGTCCATCGAGAGTCCGAACAGGATCGCGAACAGGATCATCGGAAGGAACGATTCGATCGGACCGATCGCGTCCAGTCCCACCAGGTCCTTGAGCCAGCCCCATTGGAAGACCGCTACAACGACCCCGTACGACGCCCCAATCGACAACACGTTCATCACTGCGGCCTTGAGCGGCACGAGGAGTGACCTGAACACCGCAGCGAGGAGCAAGAAGGAGAAGCCGATGATCGCCGCCATGAAGACGGGCAAGCGGTCCGTTAGGACCTCGCTCATATCCACGAACAGCGCCGTGACACCGCCAACGGCCACCTCGGGTCCCGATCGCGTTGCTGCGGGGATGACCTCGCTGCGAAGGCGGTGGATGAGATCCTCGGTGGTCTTGCTCTCGGGCCCGGCAACCGGGATGACCTGCATCACCGCGGCATCCCGCTCGGGGTTGGGGACCGGCGGGGTCACGGCCGCAACCCCCCGCGTCTGTGAGAGCGTCTTGCCCAACTTCTCGAAGGTCTCGAGGTCATCGAGGGAGCTCAACCGGGCGGCCAGGATGAGCGGCCCGTTGGTGCCTTCGCCGAACCCCTCCGCGAGAAGATCGTAAGCACGGCGGCTGGTCAGAGACGAAGGATCGGTCGCGGCTCCCCCCATGGCAAGGCGCATCGAGAAGACCGGCAGGGCCAAGATCACGAGGACCATGAGAGCGGAGAGCGCGGCGGTCCAGGGATGCGCTTGGATGAAGCGGCTCCAGCGGACCCAGAAGCCCGTGCTTGCTGAACTCGCTCGGCGATGGAGGCCGGGAACCTTCCAACGCTCTATCGTCCGTCCCACGAAGCCGAGTAGCGCCGGCAGTAACGTGATCGAAGCCAGCATCACCAGCAAGACCGCGACCATGGCGCCGGTGGCAAGCCCGCCTACGAACGGGATGCCTACAAAGAACATGCCCCCGAGCGAGATCACCACTGTCAACCCGGCAAAGATGACGGCCCGGCCAGAGGTGTCGAGAGCCACCGCGACGGCCTCGGCGGGATCAAAGCCAGCATCCAAACCATGCCGGTAGCGCGTCACGACGAACAGAGCGTAGTCGATCCCGACGCCCAGACCGATCATCGTGGCAAGGGCTCCGGAGAAGGTCGGGACATCGCTCACGTTCGCCAGCAGCGTGACCAACGATAGGCCTATACCGAGGCCGAATAGGGCCGTCAGGATCGGCAGACCCATCGCGATCACGGACCCGAAGGTCAGGAGCAGGATCACGATCGCCGCGACAAGCCCAAGCGCCTCACGTTCCCCGGGCTCCTCCTGCTCTGCGAATCGGACCGAATTGCCACCGAGCTCGATCCGCAATCCCCTCTGCTCGGCCGCATCAGCTCGCCGCCTCATCTCCTCTACGAGCTCACGCGGGACCTCGGGGCCTTTCACATCCAGCTGCAGGGTGGCGAACGCTACCTGCCCATCAGGAGATATCGAGGTGGCCTGGGGCGCATACGGGCTCTGGACCGCGGAGACGTGATCCATCGTCCCGAGTGAAGCCAGCAGCTCCTCAATATCGGAGCGCACCGCGTTGTCCGTCACACCTCGATCCGCGCGGTAGACGATCGTGATGGTGTCGCCTGCCTGAGCCGGGAATCGTTCCTCCAAGAGGTCGAAGGCCCGCTGCGACTCGGTTCCGGGAACACTGAAGTCGTTGGAAAGCTCCCCTCCCCACTTCTGGGCGCCGATCGATGTGGCTGCAAGCAGGAAGATCCAGGCCAACACAACGGCTCGGCGTCGGCGGTAGCAGAAAGTGGCCCAGCGGTTCATGCGGGAACCGTCTCATGGTTCGGGGCCGAGACCCAACGAACCGGCTCTCCATCTCTCACCATCACCGATCCAAGTAGCCGAAGGTGCTCGAGATGCGCGAATGCCTCCAGGCTGGCGAGCATGCGATCCTCACCCGTTTCCAGATCGGCGAAGAGCTCGACCGTCACCTCGCCCAGCGACCTCGGCCGGGCCAAGTAACGACTCAACTTTTCCAGCCGTTGCTCGTGATGGGTGATCAGCTCCTCGGCACGCTCTCTCGCGGTGCGGAACGGCTCGCCGTGGGCCGGGAGTACGAGCGAGATGTCCAACTCGGCTATGCGTTGGAGCGAAGAAAGGTAGTCCGCAAGCGCGTCGGATCGGTCGGGATCGGGCTGCACGTTGGGGGTGAATCCGGGCAGCAGGTGATCGCCCGCGATGAGCACTCGATCTCCTTGTCGGTAGAGACAGACGTGACCGGGCGAGTGCCCCGGGGTCCACAGAACGGTCCAGTCCCCGATGTGATGTCCGTCGGCGATCTCGCGTATCTCGGGGATCCCGGCGACCAGCTCCTTGTAGCGATCAAAGACTGAGAACCGGCTCGCATCGATACCGAATGTCTTCGCCATCTCCGACAGTCCAAAGCGCGCAGCCATATCGGCCGGGGACCGGGCGTAGTCCAGCTCACGCTGCGCGCCGCGATGAGCTATCACCGTTTCCGAGAACATTGTGGCAAGACCCCAGTGGTCGGGATGACCGTGAGTAATTAATACGTCGGTGGGTTGGAGATCCAGTCGCCGTAGCCCGTCGAGGAGAGCGTCCTCCGAACCAAGCATCCCCGTGTCCACCAGAAGAACGGTGTCGTCGAAGCACACGACGTAGCAATTGATCCGATCGGGCGATCGCATCACGAGCGGGACTTCGATCCGGAAGACGCCTGCGGCGACCTCGGAGGGCGCAGCGACCGATCGCATCAACTTTCCGGGGGTCCGGCGAGGCCGTAGAGGATGAGACCCGGCACCCACTTGCGGACCGAGCGTGGATCACGCAGGTTCACGATCTCGCTGGGGCTGATCAGATAGGAGATCCCTACCCGGGTGATCCAGTCGCCCGCGACGTTGGCGCGAGCTCGCGAGATCCTTCCGGACTGAACCTCCCGGTCGATGTAGGGCTGCAGGAACAGGCGGGCGGCGTCCAGGATCGGAACCCACTGCACGGTCAGATGAGGAAGCAGTTCGTTGGGTTCGTTCTCGTATACCCATGACAGCAGCGGGTGGGTCCCGATGTAGTCCAGGGTGAATACCAGCGATCGTTCCAAGGCTCGCTCGAGATTGACCTCTCTGGGTACCGCCCGCTCTAACGCTATGAAGAACCGTTCCGCTTCGCGCTCCATGAGAGATTGCACGAGCTCTTCCTTGTTGGGGAAGTAGCGATAAACGGTCTGTCGCGACACCGAAGCCTTGAGCGCGACATCCTCATAGGTGGTCTTGCGAACGCCTACCCGAGCGACCAAAGCATAGGCGGCGTCGAGGATCCGCTCCTCTGTGGCGGACGTCTCCAATTTATGCACCATGCTATGGTATGACATTATTTGCAAGATTGTCAATCCAACGCAGGAGGACGGCATGCCCGAAACGCGACAAGGCTTCTCATCCATCGCCGAAGGTGGGCTGCGCATGACGAGCCTGCCGATGCGACTGTTCATCAAGGGCAATCGCAAGTTCTGGGATCCCGCCGAGATCGACTTCAGTCAGGATGCCGAGGACTGGAAGTCGATGACCGACGACGAGCGTGAGCTTGCTATCCGTCTTGCCACCCTCTTCGCGGCCGGCGAGGAAGCCGTCACGAAAGACATCCAGCCCTTCATGCACGCCATGGGTGAGGAGGGCCGTCTCGAAGACGAGATGTATCTCACCCAGTTCGCGTTCGAAGAGGCCAAGCACATACAAGCATGGCGCATGTGGCTCGATGCCGTAGGTGCCAGCGACGATCTCAGTGGCTGGGTCGACCACAACGAGGGCTACCGCAAGATTTTCTACGACTTCCTGCCCACCGCTCTGAACGCCTTGCAGGAAGACCACTCACCCGCCGCGCAGGTACGAGCCGCAGTGGTCTACAACCAGGTAGTCGAGGGTGTGCTTGCGATGACCGGTTACCACTCGTGGCGCCGTGCGGCAGAGGAACGTGGCATCCTTCCCGGCGTACAAGAGGTGGTGAAGCTGATCGGTCATGACGAGCGCAGGCATATGGCGTGGGGAACGTTCACCTGCCGGCGGCACATCGCGGCCGACGAGTCGAACTGGGATGTAGTGCAGCAGACTCTCGACCAGCTCCTCCAGCCCGCCCTGTCCATTATCGAGGTCACTTTCGACGAATTCGAGAGAGAAGGGCGCGAGATTCCCTTTGGCATCACCAAGGACGAGTTGACGGAGTACGCGACCAGTCAGTTCTCGAGCAGGCTGTCGGTCATCGAAGCCGCCAAAGGACGTTCGCTCTCCGAGATCGAGGGCGTCGAGGAAGAAGAGCTCGAAGACCGTCTCGAGGACCAGGACCATGGGCGTGAGACGGCGGGCGTCTGAACGTGGCCTTCGACCTGAGCCCCACCGATGAACAGGTGGCGCTGAGCAACGTCCTGCATGACATCGCGGAGAATGAGCTTCGGCCGGCAGCGCGAGACGTCGAGAACGCGGGCGAGCTGCTGATCGGTCTGTGGAAGCTCCTGTGGGAAACCGGCATAACTGCGCCGGTGCGAGAAGAAGACGGTGGGGCCGGCATGCCGGACGCGGTCACCATGGCCCTCGCCGCGGAGGAGCTCGCCTGGGGGGATTTGGCCATCGCCTTCGCAGCGCTCAACAGCTCGTTCGTGCCACTGCTCGTTGGCCTGCTGGGAACCGACGACCAGCGCAAACGGCTGCTCACTCCGTTCATCGAGGGGCCCGGTTGGGGAAGCCTGGCGCTCTACGAAACAGACGGAGCGGCGCTCGGATGGATGGCCACGAGCTTGGCCACCACTGGATCGGGGTTTGTTCTCAACGGACGGAAGGCGCTGGTGGTCGCGGCCGATCGGAGCGATGTGATGCTGTGCATCGCGCGTGGACCGAACGGTGATCCGGTCGCATGCGAGGTATCGGCGGACGTCTCGCACGTCGCCTGGGAAGCCAAGCTCGGGCTCGAAGGAGTCCCGACCGCCAGTGTCTCGTTCAACGACGTCGCGCTCGACAGTGCTGCGGTCCTAGGAGGGGGGTCCGACGCAGCGCCCGCCATCGCCAGGTGCCGTCTCGCGATCGCGGCGATCTGTGTCGGCTCGGCTCGCGCCGCAGCCGAGTACGCGACGGCCTACGCTCAGGAGCGCCGCGCTTTCGGCAAGCCAATCGGGGCCTTCCAGGCGGTCGCGTTCACGATCGCGGATATGGCAACGAGAACCGATGCGGCTCGCCTGCTCGTTTGGGACGCGGCGTCCGCTCTCGATCAAGAGCATTACCGCGAGCGCGACGTCGCAATGGCATGCGCTCACGCGATGGAAGCCGCCGTGCTCAATGGGAACGATGCCGTGCAGGTCTTAGGTGGCGCCGGATATGTCCACGATCACCCGGTCGAGAAGTGGTACCGAGACGCTCAGACGCTGGCCTCAGTCGAATCATTCGACCTCGATGCGGACGCCTACATGAAGGAGGCGACCGGATGATCGATCTCAGCTTGTCACCGTTGGCTGAGCGCGTCCGCGAGATGGCCCATGCCTTCGCTCAGTACTCGCTTCGCCCGGTCGCCCGGGAGATGGATGAGACCGGAATCGTGCCCGAGGATCTCCTCAAAACCCTCGCCGCGATCGGCATCGGCGGTAAGGCGGGAATCCCCAAAGAGCTGGGCGGCGAGGACGAGGCGGGCCGGGAATCTAGCGAGAGACATCTCATCTCGATGATCGGTGCGGAGGAACTGGCGTGGGGAGATGCAGGCGTTGTGCTCAACATCCCCGGACCGGGTCTTGCAGGTCCGGCGATCCTGTCCGCGGGCACGCCCGAACAACAAGAGCGTTTACTCGACCGCTTCACTCAGGACGCGATCCGCTACGGAGCGCTTGCGGTGACCGAGTCCCAAGCCGGATCGGATGTCTCTGGGATAGTGACGCGTGCGGATCGCGACGGCGATGGATGGGTCATCAACGGCAGCAAGGTCTTCTGCACCAACGGCGCCAAGGCAGACATCGTCGTGGTGCTCGCAACGGTTGACCGCAGCCTCGGTCGGGCGGGTCACAAGCTCTTCGTCGTGGAGAAAGGAACCCCGGGATTCACCGTCGGGAAGATAGAAAAGAAGATGGGGCTCCGCGCCAGCGAAACGGCCGAGTTGATCCTCGACGACGTCCATGTCCCGATGGACAACCTATTGGGCGGCGAAGCGGCGCTCGACCCCAAGGGAGCCGGCTTCAGAGGCACCATGAAGACCTTCGACGCCACTCGCCCGGGGGTCGCCGCGCTCGCCATAGGCATCGGCAGAGCGGCCTTCGAATACGCGCGCGACTGGACCATCAGTGAGCTTCCTTCCACCACCCCACCGAGCAGGCGGGGGGCGATCGACACGCTGTTGGCAACCACCGAACGTGAGCTCACCGCGGCCCGCATCCTCACATGGCGCGCCGCCTGGATGGCAGACCACAAGATGTCCAACTCCGCGGAGGCCTCCATGGCCAAGGCCTACGCCCCGATGGTGGCACGCAAGGCCTGTGAAGCAGCCATCCGCATCATGGGTCCGGACGGTTACTCGAAGGAACACCTGGTCGAGAAGTGCTTCCGCGACGTCAAGGTCTACGACATCTTCGAAGGGACCGGACAAATCCAGCGGGTCGTGATCAGCCGGAAGCTGCTCGGCCGCCTGGAAGCAGATTCTCCCGTCAGCTAGCAGCCCTGGCGGGGTCGGAAGTTGTTCTCACTCTCCTCGTCGCGTTATCGTGGTAACTGGCCCCGCGGTCGACGACGTCGATCACGTCATCGGGCATGTAACTCCCAAGCCGAGACAGTGCGTCCTGTTCGAAGGATCCTCCGCCCTCATCCAGCATTTTCTTCATGGTCTTCCTCTCCCTGGGGCGAAACAAGCGTCGAGCTTCAACGACAACGAGATGTCTCCTTCGATGGCCAGGAGCCCGCGCATGAACGCTTCGGTGCCGGTGGTCCGTCCGGTGGCGAGCTTGGTCCAGGTTCTCGAATCGAGGACGATGCGGGTGTCGGGAAGACGGACCGACGAACCTTCCGCCACGGTCAATCCATCCTGTTGGATATCCAGGGTCCAAGTGCCGCCTCCACGCCCGCCGACACGGATCTCGAGCAGGCCGGTTACCGGCCCGCCTCGATGCGCGCGATAGACCTTGGGAAGGGTGTCGAAGATCAGCTTGGGCGGGATGTAGGGGATGTGCCTGAAGACCCGGCGGGCGGGGCCGGCCCGGAGAGCGTGATCTACCCGCTTCCCCACCGCATCGAGATAGGCACCGCTGCTCATCTCGTGGCTCGCTTGCGGCTACTCGGCTTCGCTGCCGATGCGAGAAGAGCGGGGGCGAGATAACGACGGGCGAAATCACGTGCTTCCTCGGCGGTCTCGATTGAGGCCGACGTCTGAGGGGTCAGCAGGAACGAGAGCACGAGGCGGGCCAACATCTCGCCCGCCAGCTCAACCTCGATCGGTGGGATGCGGCCCTTGTCGATCTCCTCACTCATGCGCTCTGCGATGAACTGCCGGGCGACGCCGAGGACCGGTCCGGCGTCGAGCGTCAAGTAAGGGAGCAATGCATCCGGCTCCGTCCTGAGCAGGCGATCCACCAATGTGTGGTTGCGCACGTATCGCAAAGAGAAGGCGAAACCCTCGGCCAATCGCTCGACCGGATCGTCGATGGTGCCCACGGCTTGGTCGAGCTCGAACAAGAAGCGCTGGAGCTCCCGCAGAACCACCGCTCTTGCGAGGGTCTCCTTGTTGCCGAAACGCCGATAGACCGTTACCCTCGACACTCCGGCTCGGCGAGCGATGTCCTCGATCGTCGTCCGGCGCAGCCCGAAGTCCTCGAATTGCGCGAGCGCTGCAGACAGGAGGCGCGTAGAGACGTCATCCTCCTGGGCTCTTGCGCTCCCGGCCTGCCGAAGCAACGACTTTCCTCCATTCTCGGTATGATACAAAGATACTATATCTGTTTCATCGCTGCAAGAGAGGAGCATTCGCATGAAGGGAGTCTGGATCCCGCTCGTGGCGATCGGGGCCCTCGCGCTCTTCGGCTTCCTAGTTGTTTACGAGATGCATTTCCTCAAAGTCGTTGGCGACATGGGTGAGATGCAATCGTCGATGTCGCAACTGGAAGGCAACCTCGGCAAGTCTCTGGGTAGCCTCGAGGACCTGAGCAGCCTCGGCGGTCAGCTGTCGAGCATCCGTCCGGAGCTAAGAAAGGTGAACCGGCAGCTCACCGCGGTGCGCGGGAACACCGAAGCCGTTCGAGCTCTACCGGCTCTGCGGCGATCGCTGCAGCCGTTGATAGCGCTTGGGGACCAGATCGCGGTACTAGATCGGTCCATCCGGGTCCTTCCGGGAGTGGCCAGCAACATCGACGATCTCACCACCTACATCGCTCGGCTGAGTAGAGATATGCGGAACGTCAGGCAGGTCATGAAGGACGTCAAGCGGCACGTGCGCAACCTCGACCGCAAGACCGGGCCGCCTCCGCCCTGAGCCGACATGACTTCGTGTCCGCGCACGCCGATTGCAACGAAACGTCGCTGTGTATGAAATGAGCATCACTTTTCCACGGTACGAAGTGATGCTCGTTCGACCGGCGATCCAGCGGACTAGGCCCGTGACCAGGGGAAACATTGGCATCAAACGCAGCCAATCCCGACTCGCGCGACCCCAAAGTTGAAGTTGAATGGCCCGAATCGCAAGGCTCGCCGCCGGTACCACAAGGGAAAACCCCCTGTGACCAGGGGGTTTGTGGAGCGGGCGACCAGATTCGAACTGGCGACCCTCACCTTGGCAAAGTATCCAATGT
>JBKHYB010000013.1:270-12526 GCA_046565725.1 Actinomycetota bacterium | reverse complement strand
CGTACACGACGAGGGTCATGCCGTTAGCGCCGCTGAACTGACGGGACCGGAAAAGTTGAAGGGGCATCATCGGATGGGTCGATCTCAGTTCGACCACAAAGAAGGCCACCAAACAAAGAACGCCTAGCAGGGCACCACCGACGACCAACCCATCGGTCCAGCCGCGCACCGGACCTTCGATCAGTGCGATGAGGATCCCGCCCAGCGCCAAGGCAGCCAACACCGCGCCAGGTACGTCGACCTTTCCAGTGGACGATCTGTCACGCGTTTCCGGAACCCAGCGCGTCGTGATCCCGATCGCGATGAGTGCGAGGGGGAGGTTGATGAAGAAGACCAGGCGCCACGAGACCGAGTCGATGAGCCATCCACCGAGGAACGGTCCGATAGCGGTGGTCACGCCGGATAGTCCGGACCACGCACCGATCGCTTTGCTCCGTTCGCCCGGTTCGAAGCTCGCTTGGATGATCGCAAGGCTGCCGGGGACGAGCAGAGCACCGGCCACGCCCTGTAGCGCTCGGGCCGCGATCAGTGCCCCGATCGAGGGTGCGAGTCCGCAGAGCATCGAGGCGACGGCGAATCCGCCGACGCCCCACACGAACATCTTCCGCCGTCCGTAGATGTCACCTAGTGATCCGCCCAGCAGGATGAGTGCGCCCAGAGTGACGAGGTAAGCGTCGATCGCCCACTGCAGACCGGCGAGTCCCCCGCCGAGGTCGTCGCGGATGGCCGGCAGCGCAACGTTCACGACGGTGGAGTCGAGGAAGGCGATGCCCGAACCGAGCACGGTCGCAGCGATCGTCCAGCGACCGGCTGCAGAGTCGGTCCTCAGTGCGGCGGCGGTCCCCATCGTCGCAGCCTAAGGGTTCATGTCCCGATGTCACAGGCCCAGCGCGCAGAAGACCGGCAGGGCGCCGGTCTTCATGATCGTGGGCCCAGGTGGACTTGAACCACCGGCCTCACCCTTATCAGGGGTGCGCTCTAACCGAGCTGAGCTATGGGCCCGTACAGCCGAGCATGATACCGCCGACCCGAAACGTCCTCCGACGGCTACTCGACGCGCAGACGGGCCCGCCGGTTCGGCGGGCCCGTCTGAGGATGCCTGCTGTGGTTACTTGAAGGCAGCGATCTGCGTCTGTGGGTTCAACCCTCCGTCGTAGTACCAGACCTTCTTGTGGTTGAGCCCTTGCATCTTGTAGACGCCAACCCCGTGACCAGACAGGTGGTCGTTGGTGTAGATGCGGCCGTTGTACCAGTACGTGGCCCACGTATCCGGCAAGATGCCTTTGGGCTGGTGCAGGTAGAAGCCGATCTCCTCGGGATTAGCGGGGTCGCTGAAGTCAACGGCCGAGATCCCTCCGGAGTAGTAAGAGGACACGGCTATGTACTTATCCGGGTCACGCATCGGGAGGATCGTGTAGAGGTGGGTAGTGCAACGTGACCGTTGAGCTTCCTGCTCGTCGTCCCAAACGGGAACACGCGGCAGTGAGTAGTGGCCTTCCAGCACGGGGTTAGATGGATCTTCGATGTTGTAGAACCACATCGCACCGATCGTCGAGTCCTTGTCGCCGGCACATCCTCCACCGCCGGCCGCACCACCGTATTCGTCGCTGATGATCGCGTACTTGCCATCCCAGGTGAAGGCAGCGGAGTGCCAGATCTGCACCTCGGGGTTGGTGATCCTGGCCAGGATCTCGGGCTTGGCAGGGTCGGAGATGTCCCAGACCTGCGATTCGGTGATGCAAGCAGCGATAACGATGTCTCTCGCCGGCCAGGCCTGCAGGTCGTGACATCCGATGGGAGCATCGTTCGGCAAGGGAGTAGGTGTCACGTCGAACGGTTCGATCAGCTCGGCCTTGGTCGGATCGTTCGTTGGGAACTTGATGATCCCGACCTGACCGTGACCGGCCGCGGCGTTACATGTTGCGGACTGACTTATCGGGTAGCTCTCGATGTACATGTAGGTCCACTCGCCATCGGGGACCAACGTGTGCGTGTGAGAGCCGCATTGCATCTCGATGAATCCAACCTGTTTCGGCTGCTTGGGATCGGAGTAGTCAACGATCCTGATCCCTTCCTTGCCGAGGGATGTATCGCTCAGATTGGTCTTCGTGTTGTTGCACACGCCGTTCTCGACGTTGTTCGAAGCGGGAGCGTCGACCGAAACGAAGACGTGCTTCCCGGAGAACGACACGTCGCCCTGGCTTCCGGGACAGTTGTGGAACCCGATCTGTTTCAGGTACCCATCTCTCCTCCCCATGATCTGGTAGAGAGCCGTGCCTTCGTACGATCCTGCGTAGACGCGCTTCCCATCGAAGGCCAGGTCGGATCCTCGTCCCTCGAGGTCGTCGCCGATCGAGATCGGCCTCCGGACCAGCTGCTGGAAGTTGTCTGAATGCAGGTCTTCGTCGTGCCCCGCCTGGGCGGGCATACCAACCGCGAAGACCATCGCAGAAAGCGCCGTCACCAGGATGCGAACTAGCGCTTGAGCCCCCATCGTTTTGGTACCTCCCTTGTAGGTCAGATCGATGCGTCCATCTGACAGATTTCGGGAGAAAACGTCTGATTCCTCCAAAAGAGGAACCCCCTCCGGGGAGGGGGTTCACTTTTCTTGGATGGTGCTGGCCGCCTAGAGGCCGAGGCCTTCGACGATCTGCTCCTTGGGGCGGGCCCCGATGACCTGGGACTTCTGCTCTCCGTCAACGAAGAGCGAGATCGTGGGGATGCTCATGATCCCGTACTTGCCGGCCACGTTGGGGGACTCGTCGATGTTGAGCTTGACGACCTTGATCTTGTCGCCGTATTCGGTCTGGATCTTCTCGAGCTCGGGGTGCACGAGGCGGCACGGACCGCACCACTCCGCCCAGAAATCCACGATGACCGGGCTATCGGAAGCGAGCACGACCTCGTTGAAATCCTGGTCGGACACGGCTTGGATATCTGCCACTTCTGACCCTCCTAGGGGTGATTGCTCTCTGCCAGTTGGAACCGTGATCGTCTCCCTATATTCCCCTATGACGGGGCCTCCGACGGCGCGTTCCGGTCCTCTCGCCTCTTAGGATGGGCCGGTACGGGGCGGTAGCTCAGTTGGTAGAGCACCGGCTTTGCAAGCCGGGGGTCAGGGGTTCGAACCCCCTCCGCTCCACTCCGTAAGCTCCTCCAAACGTGTGGAAGTTCGGTACCTCTGTCCCACATTGGCTCCGGCACCTGTGTCCCACTTCTCGGCCCGGCTCCGGCTCCTGGGCGACACTGGCTCCGGCACCTGTGTCTCACTAATTCCACGTCCGTAAGCCGCTTCTGCGTCATCACTTGTGCTCTGTCGAGCCGAGGAGGACGCAGTGCCACTGGTGGATCTGTCCATGGTTGAGCAGCGCTACGACGCCGTGAGAGAGGTGTTGGACGGGGCCACCGTCAAAGACACCGCCACCCGCTACGGGGTCGATCGAAGAACCCTTCACCGCTGGCTGGTGCGTTACGCAACCGAGGGACTCGGTGCGCTGGCGGACCACAGTTCCAAGCCGGATCGCTGCCCGCACCAGATGACACCCGAGATCGAGGCGCGCGTCGTCGAGATGCGACGGGCCCATCCCGGCTGGGGTCCCAGGACGATCCTCAACAAGCTGCGACGGGAGCTCGAGTCGCCGCCGTCGCGATCGGCGATCTACCGCTGTCTGATCCGCCACCGTCTGATCTCACCGAAGCCACGCAGGCGCCGGCGCGACGACTACAAGCGTTGGGAGCGTTCCCGTTCGATGGAGCTGTGGCAGATCGATGTAATGGGCAACGTCAAGCTGACCAGCGGTGTCGTCTTGTCTGTGGTGACCGGCGTCGACGATCATTCTCGCTTCTGCGTGATGGCCAAGGTCGTCGCAAGAGCCACCGCTCGTCCGGTGTGCGATGCGCTCCTAGAAGCCCTTCATCGCCACGGCATCCCAGAACAGATCCTGACCGACAACGGCAAGGTCTTCACGGGGCGGCTCGCCCGCAAGCCCGCCAACGTGCTGTTCGACCGCATCTGTTTGAACAACGGGATCCGGCATCTGCTGACCGCGCCCTATTCACCGACGACGACGGGGAAGGTCGAACGTTTCCACAGGACGCTGCGCAAGGACTTCTTCGCAGACAAGAGCTTCGAGACGATCGAAGAGATGCAAAGCGCTCTCGATGTCTGGGTCGTCGATTACAACAACGAAAGAGAGCACCAGTCTCTGGGCGACGTTCCCCCGATCAGACGCTTCGAGCTGGCGCGGCCAGCCTCACTCGAGGTCATCGACGGCGATGTCGAGACCGAAGAGGAACCGGCGCCGAGGAAAAAGGTCGTGGGCCGACGCGTCGATCATGCAGGACGCATCAGCATCCTCAAGCACCGCTATCACGTGGGCCGTCACCTCGCCGGTGAAGCGGTCACGGTCGAATCAGCCAACGGACTGCTTCACGTCACCCACAACGGCGTCGTGGTCGCGACCCACGCTCGACGTCACCTCATCGATGACGACGAAAAGATGGACCGTCGTCCGCTGCACGCCAGGAGACCCGCGCAGCCGACCAAGGGTTCAGAGGTCTTGCGAATCGTCGACAAACACGGCTCGATCAGCTTCGCCGGCACCAATTACCGCGTCGGCAATGCGTACCGCACACAGACCGTTGGGATCCGCCTGGTCGACGACACCGTCCAGATCTCCCTTGACGGCGATCTGCTCAGGACCCATCGTGCTCGGCACGACAAGACCAAGGAGTTCGGGGCACTAGCTCAACCCAAGGGCAAGCCTAGGAGGGCCCGCTTGTGAGACATACCTACCGAAGCCAAAATGGGACACGGGTGGTGAGACTCCACAGCTCCTCCAAACGAAAAACTTCCAGCGAGACCGCGCTATGCGCGGCGTGGCTGGAAACGGACCGGGCCTAGTGCCTTACTAGGACGATGCCGGTTCTTTCTCGGCCCGAAGCAAGGCCTCGGCCTTGCGGAGCGACTCTCGCACCTCGGTCTTCAACTGCTTGTGCCTGATCCGAGACAGCAGGATCTTTCGCCAGAAGGTCTTCGGGTGGACCTCCCAGGAGACCGTGACCCGGGTGCCGTCACCGTTTGGGATGCCGTCCCAGCGCCAGATCGCGAACGATGGGTTGCCGTCGTCGGTCCGGGAACGGAGTGCCAGGTGACGACGCTCGGGATCGATCGCTTCCAATGTTGAACGGCTGTTCCACTTGGACCCCATCGCCTTGAGCTCCACTACCCAGTCGTCTCCGACCTTGGGTTCTGATCCGGAGCCCTCGACCACCCTTTGGATCCTGTCGTTCCAGAGCGGAAGCCGGTTGACGTCCGTGATCAGTCGGAAGAAGGCGTCTGGGTTCACATCCAGGTCTGCCGTGACGGTTGCCGATCGAAGCCCCATGACCCCTCCTTGACCCGAGGGCGCCCCACCGAACCCGAGGGCACCCTTCCTTTGAGAGATGTTCCTCCCTCCAAGGTCTGATTGTCAAGTGTTCTCTTGAATAAGAGATATAAGGAGGCAAGGCACCGCTGACGGCTCAGTCCTCGATCTGGATACTTTCGATCACGACATCTTCGCTGGGGCGATCCATCGGGCCCGTGGAGGTCGTGGAGATGGAGTTGACCACGTCCATCCCCTCGGTGACTTCGCCGAAGATCGTGTGCTTGCCGGTGAGCCACGGTGTCGGCACCACCGTTACGAAGAACTGAGACCCGTTGGTGTTGGGTCCGGCGTTGGCCATGGCAAGGAGGCCCGGCCGGTCGAACGAGGGCCCGTCGGGGGGGCATTCATCCTCGAAGGTGTATCCGGGACCACCGCGCCCGGTGCCCTGAGGGTCGCCACCCTGGATCATGAAATCCGGGATCACCCGGTGGAAGATCGTGCCGTCGTAGAGAGGATCGTTGCGCTTCTGGCCCGAGGGATCCGTCCACTCCTTCGATCCGGTGGCGAGTCCGACGAAGTTCTCCACGGTCTTGGGGGCGTGCTCGGGCATCAGCTTGACCTTGAAGCTGCCTCGGTTGGTCTGGAACGTGGCGGTGGGCATCAGGGGGTCTCCTCCTTGGGATACGAGAGGTAGCCACCTTAAACGCGGCTGCTACCGTTCCCGCATGACTCCCTTGACTTGGTTCGCGCTGGTGGGGTTCGGACTCACCGCTCTCTCCGACCACTGGGCGGTGGCGACGCGTTCGAAGCCCTTCGAGTACCTGGCGAAGCCTCTGACGATGGTGTGGCTGGGGCTGTTCGTGTTGGCACTCGATCCTCTGCGGGCCGACGCCGTCGCTTGGTGGGTCGCAGCCATCGTCTTGTCGCTGGCCGGCGATGTGTTCCTGATGCTGCCTCGGGATCTCTTCGTCTTCGGACTCGGATCCTTCCTGTTCGCCCATCTCGCTTACGTCGGCGGGTTCGTCTCGGTCGGCCTCGAGAGCCCGGTCTGGCTACCGCTGGTGGTGCTGGTTCCGGTCGCCGGGGTCCTGCTCGCCACGATGATGAGAGGGCCGGGCATGAAGCCGGCGCTTCGCCTTCCGGTTACCGCTTACGTCGGAGTGATCGTCGTCATGGTCACGTGCGCGTGGGCTAGTGGATCTTGGGTGGCCGGGCTCGGAGCGACGTCGTTCATGGCTTCGGATGCGCTGATCGGTTGGCGCCGGTTCGTGCAGGACCAGCGGTGGATGGCCGTGGCGATCATCGTCCTGTACCACCTGGGCCAGCTGGGTCTTGCGCTCTATCTGCTGATCTAGGGAACAAAGTCACCCAGCGCCTCCGTCCTATGTGCATCGCAAGTAGGAGGAGGTAGCGAGATGAGTCTGACCAAGCGGGTATCCCTGGGCATCGTGACGTTCCTGGTGGCTGCGTTCGCGGTTGGGTGTTCGGGAACCGACGGCGATGAAGCCGATGGCGGCGGAACCTCCAGCGGCCAGGACAGCGGAATCACGAACGGATCGGTCGAAAGAACCTTGGAAGGCGGGGAGGCCCTCGGGGTGGAGTACTCGTCGGACGACGCCGTGCTTTACGACCAGGTCGGAGCTGCCTCAGGAGGAGGCGATACGGCGGTTCCTCAGAGTCGTGATTCGGGGCTGCCGGAGATCGGCCCGAAGGTGATCAAGACCGCGGGGATCGGTATCGAGGTCGAGCGCGATTCGTTCCGTGACTCGGTCCAAGATGCGATCGACATCGCCGAACGCCACGGAGGCTTCGTTCTCAGCAGCGACATCGGCGGCTCCAAGACACGCAGCGGGTCCCTCATCCTGCGAGTTCCGGCCGAGCAGTTCGAAACCGCTTTGGGAGAGTTGAAGGAGTTGGGCACCAAGGTCACCTCCGAGTCGATACAGGGCCAGGACGTCTCGCAGCAGTTCGTCGATCTGTCGGCGCGGCTGCGCAACTTCCAGGCGCAAGAGGCAGTGTTGCTCGACCTGATGGAGGAAGCAACGTCGATATCCGAATCGATCCGGGTCCAGAACGAACTGCAGCGCACCCAACTCGAGATCGAGCGCCTGCAGGGCCGCCTCAATTACCTCGAGGACCAGACGGCCTTCGGGACGATCTCGCTGGATGTCGCCGAGGCCGGGATCGCGCCTCCGAAACCGGCGGGGACCTTGGGCAAGGCCTGGAACGATGCCAAGGATGCGTTCCTCGATGTCGTCTCGGCCGTGATCGTGGGGGCCGGGTTCCTTATCCCGGTGATGATCCTGATCGCCTTGCTGGTGCTGGTCTTCCGCCTGATCAAGCCAAGCCTGCCCTCGATCGATCGAGCCTGAGATGTAGGGATGCCTCCCAGGGTGTCGAACCGGTAATAGGACGAACCGGACGACACCCAAGGGAGGGTCTCAGTGCGTCGAGGTTTTCTGGCGCTACTCGCTCTAGCGCTCGCTGTGCCTGTAACCGCGGCAGCAGCGCAAAGTGAAGGTGGCGGCAAGACGAATGTAGTGGTTGCCGATCCTTCGAAGGCTCCCGGGAAGTTCGAGCTCGTCGGACACGAGCCACTTCTCAATCGTGGGATGAACGCGGCCCTCGCGGTACACAACGGTTACGCGTATGTGGGTAGCCAGACCGACGGTTTGCATCCGAACGCAGGTGTCGCGATCGTCGATGTGCGCGATCCGAAGAACCCGACGATGGTCGGACAGATCGGTCCCCCCAACGAAGGGAACCCCGGAGAGACCTCCCGTGAGATGCGGGTGTGGCCGCAGCAGGATCTACTGATCATTCTGAACCTCGCTAGTAACTGCAGCTACATCATCCACGCGTGCTCACCGACCTCTGCGGTTGGCGACGACAACTATCGGTTCTACGACATCTCCAAACCAGACGAGCCGAAGCTGGTTGCCGAGTATCGGCCCTCGATGAACCCTCACGAGTTCTACCTCTGGGTCGATCCGAAGGATGCCGATCGTGCGCTGCTGTTCCAGTCGGCCCCCGGTTCGGGGACGAAGATGTTCGTCACGGATATCAGTGGACACGAGAACGAGAAGTTCGAGGAGGTCGCGGAGTTCGAGACCGTGATCCCTAATCCAGACACGGACAACCGCATCCACTCGATGACGGTGACTCCGGACGGGAAGAGGATGCACATCGCCGCGCTCGGCGGGGGCTACCTCGAAGCGGACACCTCGGAGGTGACCGCCGGGAAGCCGAAACCGGAGATCCGGCTCATCACTTCGATGGCTAAGCACCCTTCGTGGGGTGACCCCGGCGCACACAGCACCGTGCAGTTCCCCGGCCGGGATTTCGTGCTGGCCAGCGACGAGGTCTATGGCTACGTCCCGGGTTTGCTGAACGACCATGGATGTCCGTGGGGTTGGGTGCGGATAATCGATATCCGAGACCACGTTGCTCCTAAGGTCATCTCCGAGTTCAAGCTCGAACAGAACACCCAGGAGTTCTGTGACTCGCCCTCTGACAACGATCCGGTGCGCAATTCCACCTCGTCGTATGCCGCACACAATCCGACCTTGACCAGGAACGTGGCGCTGATCACCTGGCACAGCGGCGGTATGCAGGCGATCGATATCTCCGATCCGAAGCGTCCGGCTCAGCTTGCGGAGTTCAAGCCGGAGCCCTTGCCCGCCGTCACGCAGGAAGACCCGGCCCTCTCCTCCGGTCGCGACAAGGTCGTGATGTGGTCGTTCCCGGTCATCTACGAAGGGCTCGTCTACGTGGTCGACGTCCGCAACGGGCTCTACATCCTCGAGTACTCGGGGCCGCGCGCCTCCGAGATCTCGAAGACCGATTTCCTCGAGGGGAACTCGAACCTGGGGGCCGCGCTCCGACTCGCTCGATAGCGGGCGCGATTTCTGGGGAATGAACTGGTCGTATATCGACCAGATACCGACTAGGAATCGGGGTAGGCGCTTTGGGCTTCGGTTAGGAGCTCGGTGATCCGCTCCATTAGGGCCTTGGTGGCTACGTGCGGGTCGTCGTCGGGGGCCAGGTCCAAGGGTGTTCCGATGTTGACCACGATCGGGATCTTTCGTTCGGTCACGTTGCGAGGCTGACCTTTGGTCAGGATGCGGTGCGACCCCCAGATCGCTCCGGGGATCAGCGGGACCCCCGCCATCTGTGCCATCCGCACGGCCCCCGTCTTCGCTGGCTTGGGAACGAAGGTGGTGGAGATCGTCGATTCAGGGAACATCCCGATGAGCTCGCCGCGCTTCAGTGCATCGACACCTGCGGCGAATGCCTGGGCCGGGTCGTTGGATCGGTCTACGGGGATGTGCTTGGCGTGCTTCATCACGAAAGCGGCGGCCTTGTTGTCCCAGATCTCCCGCTTGGCGAGGAAACGCGTCTTGCGCTTACGCAGGTGTGCTGCGTAACCGGAGAAGACGAAGTCCATGTACCCGATGTGATTGGTGGCGAGGACGGCACCGCCGGTAGCCGGGATGTTCTCTTCGCCGGTCACCCGCACGTCGTACCCCATCACCTTGAACCAAGACAGGGCGCTTGCGACGATCGCGGTCCAGACGGGTTCCATGGTTCTCCTTGAACGTAGAAGGGCTCCCGCCATGGGGAGCCCTTCGAGATTACGCCTAGCTTCTAGTACTCGACGTCGACGTCGGCGGCGGCTTTCGGCATCGCGTTGAAGACGCCCTGGAGCTGCATCAGCTTCATCATGTTGCCGGTGATCTTCAGCTTCCCCTGCATGAAGGCGTTCTGCGGGTTGAGCTCCTGCTTGGTGATCGCAACTGCGGTGTCGTAGTTCTGGGTAAGCGTGGCCTCGGCATCGCCCAGCTCGCCGATCGCTACCTGGGCCTGGCCCCCATCGAGGGTGAAGTAGTACTTCGTCTCGCCACCTTCGGGGGTGTCGGTGACGACCTGCTGTAGCTTCACCGACTGGCTGCCGGCCGCACTCTTGAACTCGTCGGACGAGTTCAGAGCCTCGGTCATGGCCGAAGCCCACTCCTCGCTAAGGAACTTCACAGCCACTTCTTCCTCCTTGGGTCGACCTGCATAGGGGGGAGACCCTACTGTCAGGGTGTGAAGCTTAACGGCGGTAAGGCAGAGCGAGGACCGGAGCCCCGGCCGGCCGCGACCGTGGTGCCCATGCGGGACGGGCCTCACGGGCTGGAGGTGTTGCTCACGGTCAGGCCCGGCCACCTGAGCTTCATGGGTGGGGCATCGGTCTTCCCGGGCGGCGCGGTGGCGGCTCCCGACCTGGATCCTCGCTGGCGGAAGCTGTCTTCGGTGACCGCGCAGGAGGCGGCCGAAGCCCTTGCTCTCGAGGATCCGGCGGAAGCCCTCGGTGCCTACGTTTGTGCACTGCGGGAGGCCTTCGAGGAGGTCGGCTACCCGCCCGCCGACGCGCCTATCGGCAGGGCGACGGCGGAGGATGCGGCATCGTTCCTAGAGGCGTGCGTCACCGCAGGTGTGAAGTTGCGAACCGATGAACTGGTGCCCGCCGGCAGGTGGGTAACTCCGCTGGGTGCCCCGGTTCGGTTCGACGCCCGGTTCTTTTTGACCGTGGTTCCCGACGGATGGGAGCCGTCACCCGACCCGTCCGAGGTCGAGGCTTGCGATTGGATCGCCCCGGGGGCCGCGCTGGCCGCCATGGGGTCTGGCGAGCGCCTCATGGCGCCTCCCACGATCGAGATGTTGCAGCGGTTGGACCGGTACGCCTCGGCGGGCGAGGCCATCGAGGGGTTCCGTGAGCGAGGTCTGAAGGGAGCGGGCAACGTGTTGTCGCTTCAGGTCTCGCCCCTGGTTCGCGTCGTGCTTGCTCCTAACGCTGGGGCGATGACGGGGCCTGGTACGAACACCTACATCGTCGGATCCGGCCCCCACTTCGTGATCGACCCTGCGGTTTCCGATGATGCGTACATCGAAGCGGTCATGGAAGCATGCGCCGGAGATGTCGAGGCCGTGCTCGTCACTCACAGGCACGCCGATCATCTCGGTGGTGTCCAACGGATGGTGTCGTTAACCGGCGCAACGGTCAGGGCGTTCGGGACCTCCCCGGCGGGGATCGACGACGTGTCTCCGCTGACGGATGGAGAGTTGCTGGAGGTGTCCGGCGTGGCGTTAAGTGTCCTGCACACACCCGGACATGCCTCCGACCATCTCTGCTTCTACATGGAGGGGGCTGCGAGCCTCTTCGCCGGTGACACGATCCTGGGCGAGGGAACCGCCGTGATAGCTCCTCCGGACGGGGATATGCGGGCCTACATGCATACCCTCGAGCGGCTCTCGGCGATGCACATCGATCGGATCTTCCCCGGGCATTGGCGGCCGCTCGACGGGGGCCGCGAGGTCATCCAGACCTACATCACCCACCGCAAGCAGCGAGAAGAACAGATCTTCCAGGCGGTCGACGCGTCCGGGGTGGACATCGATCGGATCGTCGAGGTGGCATACCGCGATACGCCCCTGCACCTTCATCCGATCGCTCGCTTCTCGGCCCTCGCTCACTTGGAGATGCTTGAAGATGAGGGACGCGTTCTACGTTCGGATGACCTGTGGAGGCGTGTACCGCCGGAGTAAGGTGGGCAACACGAACAGCTACCGGTTCCTCTACATGGGGCGATAACGGTGTCGGCAGACCGTGATGTGACGAGAGGTGGTTGGCTGTGGGCTCTGCGCGTCGCGGAGCGCACGGTCTACGTAACCATCTCGGCGTTGTTCCTGACGATCCACGTCGCCGACCTGGACACCTCGACCTACCGAACGGCCGTGGGGCTGGTCGCGTTCCTTGTGGTGGCGTCTGTGATCCTCTTCCGTCTGGTCCTCCCGCGCATGCGCCGGGACCGCCGCGGTGCCTGGCTGGGGGTCGTCTGCGGCGC
>JBKHYB010000013.1:0-260 GCA_046565725.1 Actinomycetota bacterium | reverse complement strand
GCGGTCTTCGCCGTACTCAAGGGCGAGGCCCCCTCCCTGGCCCTCTTCTTCGTACCGCCCATCGTCGTGTCCGGACTCTTGGGCAACCTCTTCTTCGCCGTGGTGTCTGGGATCTTGGCGGTCGTCGGTTACCTGGGGGTCGGGTTCCTAAGCGGCGAGCCTCCCCGGTTGGTCGCAGCGATCTTGAATTCCACCGTGTTCCTCTTCACCGGGTTCGTCTCGGGAGTGCTTGCCCAGGAGTTAAGGCGTCACGTCCGTAG
>JBKHYB010000012.1:0-12529 GCA_046565725.1 Actinomycetota bacterium | reverse complement strand
TTGCGGCAGTCGATCGCACCCGACGGCTTGCCTATCTGGGCGTTCGTCGGAGGAGCGAGCAGCGCGCCGATCAGCGCGGCCACCACGAACATGAACCTGATCCTCATCGGTGATCCACCTTGGGTCGAAATGTGAGTGTTCGCCCAAGGTTTCGCCGGCAAGCCTCGGCCTCCTGTCTGCCCCGAGGCCGTTAGCGTCCACGGACCTTTCGAAAAGTGGAAGTTCCATGGAAGTGGGCCGAGGGGCGGTGTTCTGGTCCGGAGAACGTTCGGTTCCCGATCACTTCTGCGGATGAGAACGCCGGGAAAGCCGGGGATCCGTCCGACCTCTCCCATAGACTATCCATCGAACAGGCGTTCGCATGCGGGCTCGGCCCCCCCGGCCCGGCCCGCGGCGGCGCGTTCCAGAGGAAGCCGGGAGTAACGGCTCGAGACATGGGAGGACCGGAGTGCGGGTACTTGGCATCGACCCGGGGCTATCGACGATGGGCTACGGCGTCGTCGAGCGCGTCGAGGGCCGCTTGCGACCGCTCGCACTCGGCGTGATCCGGACCCCGGCGGGACGTCCCGCCTCGGTGCGGCTTGCGCTGATCCGCTCCGACCTGCTCGAGGTCATCGACACCTACTCGCCCGAGGTGGTGGCGGTGGAGCGTCTCTTCTTCAATGCCAACGTCAAGACCGCTATGTCGGTCGGTCAGGCTTCCGGGGTCGCATTGGCTACGGCCGCCGAACGGGGTCTCGAGGTTTTCGACTACACGCCGCCGGAGGTGAAGCTGTCCGTGGTCGGGGTCGGATCGGCCGCCAAGAAGCAGGTGCAGATGATGGTGACGTCGCTACTCGGCCTCGCAGAGGTGCCCCGGTTCCCGGACGCCGCCGATGCCTGCGCTTTGGCCATCTGCCATCTGAACCGCAGCGGACTCAGGCATGCCATCGGGGTATCGAGATGATCGGATTCCTGCGGGGTGAGGTCGCCGGACGAGGGGCGGATCATTGCTTCATCGACGTTGCCGGCGTCGGCTACCGGCTAGCGTGCTCGGCCACCACCCTTCGGGCCCTGCCCGCCGACGGCGACATCGTGAAGCTCTTCACCCACGTGCACGTGCGCGAGGACGCTCTGGCTCTGTTCGGGTTCACCACCGAGGCCGAGCAGCGGACCTTCGAGGCGCTCCTGGGCGTGTCTGGGGTCGGTCCGAAGGTCGCACTGCAGGTGTGCTCGGCGTTCACGCCCGAGGCGTTCAAGAAGACCCTCGTCACCGGCGACGTCGACGCGATCTCTTCGGTGCCCGGCATCGGCAAGAAGACGGCGCAGCGGATCCTGCTGGATCTGAAGGAGAAGCTTGAACTGCCCGACCTCGAGGTGGTCGGTTCCGGGCGGGATCCCCTCACCAAGGCCCGGTCGGCGCTAGAGAACCTCGGGTACTCGCCGGGTGAGGTGCGGGTGGCTCTCGCCGAGGCAGAGCCCGACGGTTCCGTCGAAGACCTGATCAAGACCGCGTTGAAGGTGCTCGCATGAGGGACGAGATGCTGGCTACTGCCGCGGACCCGGTCGAACAGGAGGCGGAAACCTCTCTCCGCCCCCGTTCACTCGACGAGTTCGTGGGCCAGGCGGAGCTCAAGGAGCACCTGGGTATCGTCCTGGAGGCCGCCCGAGCGCGCAACGAGCCGGCCGGACACCTCCTGCTCAGCGGTCCTCCCGGGTTGGGTAAGACGAGCCTGTCCTACGTGGTCGCCCGGGAGATGGATGCGAACATCCGCCCCACCTCGGGCCCGGCTCTCGAGCGGGCGGGCGATCTCGCTGCCATCCTCACCAACCTCGAAGATGGGGATGTGCTGTTCATCGATGAGATCCATCGCCTTCCGCGTCAGGTCGAAGAGGTTCTCTATCCCGCTATGGAGGACTTCCAGCTGGATCTCGTGATCGGCAAGGGGCCCAGCGCACAGACGATCCGGTTGGACCTCCCGCGCTTCACGTTGGTCGGAGCGACCACACGAGCGGGACTGATCACCGGTCCGCTGCGCAGCCGCTTCGAGCTCGCCGAACGATTGGACTATTACCCGGCCGCCGATCTGCAACGGATCATCGAGCGCTCCGCCCGTATCCTCGATGTCGAGATCGACCCGGACGGCTCCGGCGAGATCGCCCGTCGCTCCCGAGGGACACCTCGTATCGCCAACCGGCTGCTCAGGCGCGTGCGGGACTACGCCCAGGTGCGTGCCGACGGTGTGGTCGACGGGCCGACCTCCCGGGACGCACTGGCGGTCTTCAAGGTCGACGACATGGGGTTGGACAAGATCGATATCGCCATCCTCGAGACGCTCATCAAGCGCTTCTCCGGCGGTCCGGTGGGCCTGTCCACCCTGGCCGTGTCCGTCGGCGAGGAGCCCGACACGATCGAGGATGTGTACGAGCCTTTCCTGATGCAATGCGGCTTGCTGCGCCGGACCCCCCGCGGGCGGGTTGCTACCGAAGCGGCGTTCGCCCACATCGGCGTCGAGGTCCCGAGCGGTAGCGCGGCACGCCTGTTCGGCTCCTGAGCGCCCCTGTCTCGGTTCTCTTCGGGGTTAGGATGGAAGGCGAGCCGCCGGGTAGCGGCTCGGTTCGCGTAGGGGTCGGACGAGGGAGACCCCGCTTCTCGAGAAAGAGGATGTGTATCCACTATGGACCAAGGGCTGTCGAGCCTTATCTTCCTGGCGCTGCTGATCGCGATCTTCTACTTCATGTTGATCCGCCCTCAGAAGCGCCGTGTTGAAGAGCACAAGAGGCTGGTCGACGCGATCGGCGTGGGCGATGAGGTCATCACGATCGGCGGCATGTACGGAACCGTGGTTGCCGTAGGCGACGACGAGATCTCGCTAGACGTCTCCAGCGGAACCACCATCCGCTTCGTGAAGTCCGCGATCGCTCGTCGCATCACCGAAGACCTGGATGACTCGAACGAGGTAGAGGTGCCGGGAGAGACCGAGGCGTGAAGTCGGTAGGACCGGGCCCCGAGGGCCAGGTACCCGGCGATCCGTCGGATCTGAAGCCGATCGTGCCGGCTTCGACCCCGGAGCCGCTGGATCGCGCTTCGCACGTGGGACTGGCGGAGGTGCAAGCCCACGAGGGCGTGCAGACCTTCATCTCGCTGGCGGACAGGTATCTCGGCGAGATCGGATACACCGAACACGGGTTCAGGCACGCGGGTCTGGTCGCCAAGATCGCCTACAACGTCTTGCACCGGCTGGACTTCGACGACCGTACCGCGGAGCTCGGGGCGATCGCCGGCTACCTCCACGATCTGGGTAACTTCGTCTCCCGCACGATGCACAGCCAGACGGGGGCGGCCGTCACGTACGACCTTCTCAGGGACCTCGGCATGAGTTATGGCGAGGTCGGCATCGTGATGGCCGCGATCGGGAACCACGAGGAGGAATTCGGCCACCCGGTCAATGCTCCCGGGGCTGCGGTCATCGTTGCGGACAAGTCCGATGTGCACCGCAGCCGGGTGAGGATCAAAGATCCGGCCATGTTCGACATCCACGACCGGGTGAACCACGCCGTCGACCACTCCTTCCTGAGGGTCGATGCCGAAGCCCGTACGCTGACCTTGGAGCTCTCGATCGATACCGAGCTGGCCGGAGTCATGGAGTATTTCGAGATCTTCCTATCGCGTATGGTCATGTGTCGCCGCGCTGCAGAATTCCTGAAGTGCGATTTCAAGATAGACATCAACGGCGCAAAGCTGTTGTGAGGAACTGGGCCGAGGGGAGTAGATGAACAAGCGTCGATACAAGGTTCACCTGATCGTCGCTCTCTTGGTCGCGTTCGGAGGGCTGGGGGCCGTGGTTGCCACGGATTCTTCGCCTCGCCTCGGACTCGACCTCGAGGGGGGTACCAGCGTGATCCTGACCGCAACCAGCGCGGAGCAGCTCACGGACGAGGTTCTCAACCGCACGGTTTCGATCATCAGACAACGGATCGATGCGCTCGGCGTCGCAGAGCCGGAGGTCACGCGTTCCGGTGAGAACATCCTGATCCAGCTCCCGGGCGTCGACGACAGCCAGCAGGCGCTCGAGGTGATCGGAACCACCGCACAACTGACCTTCCGTCAGGTGAAGCGGGTCGTTCAGCCGGGCGCGAAGAACGCTCCCGAGCCCACCGAACTCAAAGATTCTTCGGTCAACGACCAGGAAGTCATCTACCCCTCGGCAGACTCCAGCGAGTCCGACATCCTTTACGTCTTGGAACCCGCTCGTCTCACCGGAGAAGCCATCTCCCGGGCCGAGGCCATCCCTCCGAGCGCCCAGACGGGGACGACCGGGTGGAGTGTGTCCCTGGAATTCACCGACAGCGCGTCCGACCAGTGGGCCGACTTCACCAGCGATCTGGCATGCCTCCGTGACGAAGGCGAACAGATCAAGAGCCAGGTGGCGATCGTCCTCGACGGCGAGGTTCAGTCCGCAGCGGGGATGCAAGACCCATCTGCCGGCGGTGGAGGGGTCTCCTGCGGCGAGGGGATCCGTGGCGGTGATACCCAGATCACGGTGGCCGACGAACGAGAGGCTCGCGATCTAGCGCTCGTCCTCAAGACCGGGGCCTTGCCGATCACGCTCGAGCAGTCGGAAGTGAACAAGGTGTCACCGACGCTCGGCCGGGATTCCCTGAATGCGGGGCTCACGGCAGGGATGATCGGACTCGGGTTGGTGCTCCTCTACGTGCTGATCTACTACCGCGCTCTAGGCCTCGTCGTGTGGGCCGGGCTTGCGGTCTTCTCGGCCAGCTTCTACTCATTGTTGGCATTCCTCGGCGAGACCTCCGGCCTGGCTTTGAGCCTCGCCGGTATCGCAGGTGCGATCGTGTCGATCGGCATCACGACCGATTCCTACATCGTCGCCTTCGAACGCCTTAAGGATGAGATCCGATCGGGCAAGAGCATGCGGGCGTCGGTCGACAGAGGGATGCAGCGAGCCTTCAAGACCATCCTGGTCGCAGACTTCGTTACCGGCTCGGCAGCAGTCATCCTTTTCTTCCTCGCCGTCGGTCCGGTTAGAGGATTCGCCCTGACCCTCGGACTGGCGACCATGATCGACATCCTGATCGCTTACTTCTTCACGCGGCCGATGGTGGTTCTACTCTCTCGGACCAGGTTCTTCACCGAGAAACGCTTCATCGGCATCCGCGACGCACTGGGGGTGCAGTCTTCATGAGTGGACGGCTCCGTCGCCTCTACCGAGGCGAAACCGACATCGATTTCATCGGGCGCAGGAAGGTTTGGTTCGCCATCTCGGGTCTGCTGCTGGCCTTCTGCTCGGTCGCTCTGGCCACCGGCCAGAGCGAAGCCACCCGCTGTGGTTCGATCTGGCCGCTGAGGGGACTCAGCTGCGGCATCGAATTCAAGGGCGGCGTACAGATCCAGGCGCCCATCGATCCGGACGGCCCCCTCGGGGAGTTGTCGTCCACCGACGCGATCGCGGAGATCCGTGACCAGGTAGCGGAACTGGGAGCCGAAGAGGCCCAGATCCAGATCGTCGGCGAGGGGGACGACAGATCCGTCATCGTCCAGACGAAGGAGATCGCCGAGGAAGACGCCCAGCAGGAGTTCACGGAGACCGTCGCCGACTCGGTAGGTGCCGACATCGCGGAGACCGACCTTCAGACGATCGGTAGTAAGTGGGGAGCGGAGATAACCGGGAAGGCGCTCCGCGCGCTGGTGATCTTCCTGATCGTGATACTCGTGTTCATCTCGTGGAGGTTCGAGTGGAAGATGGCGGTGGCTGCGATCCTCGCCCTTCTCCACGACCTCGCGATCACGGCCGGTGTTTACTCCATCGTTAACTTCGACGTGACCCCATCAACGGTGATCGCGATCCTGACGATCCTCGGCTACTCCCTGTACGACACGGTGGTCGTCTTCGACAAGGTGGAAGAGAAGGTGGCTACCTTGGCCACCACCGGCAAGACGACGTACGAGACTGCTGCCAACTCGGCGATGAATGAGGTCTTCATGCGTTCGCTCAACACCTCTCTGACTACCCTGCTCCCCGTAGCCACGCTGCTGTTCGTAGGGGCGGGTCTGCTCGGCGCTTCGACGTTGCAGGACCTGGCTCTGGCGCTGTTCGTCGGGATCCTGGTCGGAACCTATTCCTCCGTGTTCGTAGCAACTCCCGTTCTCTCCGTGATGAAGGAACGCGAGCCGAGGTTCCGCAACGTTCGAGAGAAGGTCGAACGGGACAGCAAGAGGGCAGCGGCTCGCGATGCTGCGGTTCCGGCCGAACCGGCACCTGTTACCGGGACGGCGACTTCTGGGGTGATCACCAAGACGCGCCCGAGCGCTGGGTCCAAGAAGGCACGACGTAGAAGGAAGCGATAGAGGATGCCGCACAAGCCCGATCATGCGTGGTTGAAGGAGCACATCAGAGATATCCCGGACTTCCCGACCGAAGGGATCGTCTTCAAGGACACCACCCCGCTCCTGGCCGATAAGAAAGCTTTCACGTACACGATCGATGCGATCGCTCACCACTACGACAGGGACGAGATCGACAAGGTCCTAGGCATAGAAGCGCGCGGCTTCATGGTGGCAGCTCCGCTCGCGTATCGGTTCACCGCGGGACTGATCCCCGTTCGTAAGAAGGGGAAGCTCCCGTGGGACGTCGAAGCGCAGGAGTACGCCCTCGAGTACGGGACCGATCATCTGGAGATACATCGGGATGCGATCCAGCCGGGGGAGAGGATCCTCATCGTGGACGACGTTCTGGCCACGGGTGGCACCGCCAAGGCTACGGCGGAGCTGACCGAACGCTGCGGAGGCAAGGTCGCCGGCATCGCGATGATCATGGAACTGGGTTTCCTGAATGGCCGGGAGAAACTAGCCGGATATGACGTGTACTCCCTAGTCTCGTACTGATGCGGAGGATAGGGACATAGGGGATTGCCCCCTTACCCAACCGGTCGAAGGGGCCTAGTCTTATCGAGTGGTCGACCCCTCGCTCTCTACCGGAACCAGTCAGCGAAGATCGCTGAAGTACATCCGGCTTGCAGCTTTCTTCGCCAGCCTGGATCCGTCGATGTCCGAGATCGGTCTATCGGTTGAAGAGGTCGAATCGCTGGTCGGTCAGCAGTTGCCGGGGAATGCTCGCTTCCCTTCGTGGTGGCGGAACGACAACCATCGGATGCACAGCAGAGCGTGGCTCGCCGCCGGCTGGAAGGTCGATCGGATGGATACGGAGTCCGATCGGATAATATTTACGAGGACGGACCAGATAGTTCTGGATTGACCCACGATGTGGGTGAGTCTCGTTACGATGGATCATGGGCTCAGTTCCCGGCGATCCGGTTCTTGGTGCTACACCCGAGGCCGAGGCAGAACCTCAACCTCGCGGTGTTAAGGCCGTCCTGAAGAAGGTCCGGTCGCCCCGCTCCGTTCACGACCCCGATCTCGAGAAGATCCTGCGGGAGGTTCGTTCCCGGCGCTCGAAAGCGGATCTTCGTCTCATCGAGAAGGCCTTCGCGATGGCGGTCGAAGCCCACGAGGGCCAGGTCCGCCGGTCTGGGGATGCCTTCGTGTCGCATCCGATCGCGGTGGCCACCGTGCTGGCCGAGCTCGGGCTCGACGAGTCGACCGTTGCCGCCGCTCTGCTGCACGATGCCGTGGAGGACACCTCCGTGACCTTGGCGGAGGTCGAGGCGACACTCGGTTTCGAGATCGCCGCCCTCATCGACGGTGTGACGAAGCTCGACAAGATCAGGTTCCGGTCCGCGGAACAGAGCCGCGCCGAGAACCTTCGCAAGATGATGGTCGCGACGGCCCGCGATGTGCGGGTGCTGCTCATCAAGATCGCCGATCGTCTGCACAACATGCGCACCCTTGCTCCACTCTCTCCTGAGAAGCGCGAACTGATAGCGAGGGAGACACTCGAGATCTACGCTCCTCTGGCTCATCGTTTGGGTATGTATGCGATCAGATGGGAACTGGAGGACCTTTCGTTCGAGACCCTTCACCCCAAGCGCTACCAGGAGATACAGGCCCTGGTTCAACATCGTCAACCGGAGCGCGAGCGGCTGTTAGAGGAAGTCAGCGACGAGATCGGCAACAAACTGCGCGAGGTCAAGATCAAAGCAGAGGTCAACGGTAGACCGAAGAACCTCTACTCGATCTACGAGAAGATCGTGCTGCGCGGTAAACAGTTCGATCAGATCTTCGATCTCATGGGAGTGCGCGTCGTCGTCGAGACGGTGCGGGACTGCTATGCGGCACTGGGCGCTCTTCATACCCTCTACACACCGGTCCCGGGCAGGTTCAAGGACTACATCGCGATGCCCAAGTTCAACATGTACCAGTCCCTGCACACCACAGTGATCGGACCGGGCGGGCGACCGATGGAGATCCAGATCCGCACGCGGGATATGCACGAAGCGGCCGAGTTCGGGATCGCGGCGCACTGGCTCTACAAGGAACAGATGCGTAGGAAGCTTCCCGAAGAGGAGCTTGCCTGGCTTCAACGCATGATGGATTGGCAGCGCGAGTCGGCCGATCCGAAAGAATTCATGGAGTCGCTGAAGATCGATCTCTATTCCGACGAGGTCTTCGTGTTCACTCCGAAGGGCGACGTCATGGAGTTGCCGCGTGGGGCGACGCCGATCGATTTCGCCTATTCGATCCACACCGAGGTCGGACATGCCACCGTGGGAGCTCGCGTCAACGACCGGCTCGTTCCTCTCAGCCATCAGCTTCAGTCGGGTGACACGATCGAGATCATCACATCCAAGACGACCGGAGCTCCTTCGAGGGACTGGCTCAACCTCGTCAAGACGCCGCGCGCTCGCAACAAGGTGCGCCAGTGGTTCGCGCGTGAACGCCGGGAGGATGCTCTGGTCCAGGGGCGGGAAGCCCTCATCGGAGCGATGCGCAAACAGGGTCTACCCGTGGACAAGATCCAGAAGTCCGGGATCCTGGCCACGATCGCCGAGGAACTCCACCTGACCGATGTCGAATCCCTGTTCGTGGCGCTGGGTGAGGGCAGGACGAGCACCCACACGGTGGTGTCGAGGGTGATCCGCCAGTTCCAGCCGGAAAGGGAGCAGGAAGAACGAGGGGCGGTCAAGCGGCCCCAGCGACGCCCATCGCGCCGCCCACGGGGCAAAGGGGTGATCGTCGAAGGCATGGATGAACTCCTCGTGCGACTGGCTCGTTGCTGCACGCCGGTCCCGGGAGATCCGATCGTTGGTTTCCTCACCCGTGGTCGCGGGGTATCTGTACACCGGGCGGATTGTCCGAACGCTGCGGCACTTGCAGGTGTCGATGAGGGGCGGATGGCCAAGGTTTGGTGGGACCAGCGTCAGGAGGGGATATTCGTAGTGACGATCCAGGTAGAGGCTTTGGACCGAGCGCGGCTGCTGAGAGACGTGACCGATGCGATCTCGGATCAGGGGATCCACATCATCTCGTCTTCGACGAGGGCAGGTAAGGATGGGATCGCGACCCTCAACTACTCGTTCGAACTCGCGGACCCGAGCCACCTGGAGCACGTGATCAAGAACGTGCGCCGGGTCGACTCCGTGTACGACGCCTATCGGGTCGTCCCACCGAAGGCCAGAACCTGATCCGAGTGCCACTTCGCAGTACCACCTTCGCTCTTGCGCTGGCGTCCCTAGCGCTCTTCGGCGCCTGCCGTTCCAACGCCGATAGGGCCGCTGAGGTGCGCGAGCGGGTTCGTAACGAGGTTCCCGACGTTGCCGATGCGGCCCTCGCGGCATTAACGACCCTCGAGGTAGAGGAGTTGGCGCGGCACATCCCGGAGCGTGCCGCCACTAGAACGGCGGCCGTAGGTGAGCGGGCATCCGAGGACGGTCGCATCACGTCCTTCGTGGCCGAGCGATCGGGAGATATCGACGTCGTCCAGGGCGAGACTACCGACGACCTGATCTCCATCGCCGTCACGGTTCCGTACACGGCGTCTTGGACATCGGAGGCAGCCGGCGAGATCGTGCATCTCGAGGGAGAGTTCGATATCGGGTACCGGGTGCCCACCGACGATCATGAAGGTGAAGGCGAATGGCAGGTCGGACTCGGCCCGTCGTCCCTGTTCCCGGGGATAGATGGCGCGCGAGGCTTCAGCGTCGAGTTCGACTGGCCGAAACGGGGAGCGATAGTCGACCGAGACGGACGGAAGATCGCGGTGGGCGATGCCGACAACCGTAGGTACCCCTTCGGAACGCTCGCGGGTACGATGGTCGGCCACATCGGGGCCCTGTCGAAGCAGGACATCAAACAGGGTGCCACCGGTGAGGTGGGCGACCTCGTGGGGGCATCCGGACTGGAAGAAGCGTTCCAAGAGCGCTTAGCCGGACTACCGTCATCGGAACTTCACGTGGTCGACCGGCGAGGGGATGTGCTGACCACCGTAGGGGAGATCGAGGGCACCCCCGCGGAGAAGGTCAAGGTGACCCTGGACATGGAGCTTCAGCGGCGGGCCGAGGCCGCCTACTCGGGGATAGGCGGCGCGGTCGTGATCCGACCGAAGACGGGCGACATCCTCGCGGCCGTCGATTCTTCGACCTTCGATCCCAACAACTACGTGGGCGCGGAGTCCGTAGAACCCTTCAATCGGGCACTTTCGGGGGGCTATCCGCCGGGTTCTTCGATGAAGGTGGTGACGGCCGCGGCAGCACTCGATACGGGGACGGTCAAGCCTTCCACCACCGTCACGGGGCCTAAGGAATACCAGGGGGTTCGGAACTTCGAGTCGGGAGAGTTCGGTTCGATCCCGTTCGCCACGGCGGTCAAGTTCAGCGTGAACACGGCTTTCGCTCAGGTTGCGCTCGACCTGGGATCCAAGAAGCTCACCCGTTACGCCGAGGGCTTCGGTTTCAACTCGGAGCCGCAGATGCCGCTCGAGGCACGCACGTCCTCCTTCCCACGTCCCACCGATGCCGGAGACCTCATGTGGTCCTCGGTCGGCCAAGCCCAGGTCCTGGCAACCCCGCTGCAGATGGCGTCGGTGGCGGCAACGATCGCTAACGACGGCAGGCGGATGGAGCCCCGCATCGACATGTCGGAGCCGAAGAGAGGGGAACGGGTCGTCTCGCGTAAGACGGCCCGAGAACTGGCCGCGATGATGCAGGCCGCCGTTGAAGGTGGGACCGGGGTTAACGCTCGGATCTCCGGCGTGGCGGTGGCCGGCAAGACGGGAACCGCCGAGGTGGATGTCGGCGGCGAGCGGCGGAACCACGCGTGGTTCGTGTGCTTCGCTCCGGTCGGCGATGCGCGCGTCGCGGTAGCGGTCGTTTCGGAGTACGGCGGCATCGGCGGTCAGGTCGCGGCCCCCATGGCCCGCTCGATCCTCGTTGGGGCTTTACCTTTGGCGCCATGAGAGCGGTGGTACAGCGCGCGTCCGAGGGTCGGGTGGTAGTGGACGGTGAGGTCGTCGGAAAGATCGGCAAAGGGCTGGTCGTGCTTCTCGGCATCTCCCCGGACGACGAAGATAGGGAGGTGGCGTGGGCGGCCGACAAGCTCGCCAACCTCCGCATCTTCCCGGACGAGGCCGGCAAGATGAACCGCTCCCTCCTCGACACCCAGGGCGGCATCCTGGTCGTGTCCCAGTTCACCCTCTACGGCGACGCGCGCAAGGGCAGGCGACCATCATTCGTGCACGCCGCGGCGGGGCCGGAGGCCGAAGCGATCTACGAGAACGTCGCCGAGGCGATAAGGGCGGCCGGGGTCCGGTGCGAAACGGGCGTCTTCGGAGCGATGATGCAGGTCACCCTCACCAACGACGGCCCCGTGACGATCCTGCTCGACTCGACCCGCCTCTTCTAGGTCTCTTAGCGTCAGTCCTTCAGCACGCGATCGGCGGCGTCGACGATCGCCTCCGGGGTGAGTCCATATTGCCGGAGCAGTTCCTCCGGTGTTCCCGAAGTCGCATAGGTGTCGCCGACGTTCACGAAGGTCATGCGGGTCGGCTTGCGCTCGGATAGGACCATGGACACGCACGAGCCGAGTCCACCGTAGGCGAGGTGCTCTTCCGCCACGACGATCCCTCTGGTCTCGTTCGCAGCCCGTTCGATGGCGGCGGTGTCTATCGGTTTGACCGTGTGCATATCCAGCACCCGGGCGTTGATCCCCCTGTCGGCGAGGCCTTCGGCTGCATCGAGGGCCATCGCCACCATCAGACCGTTGGCGATGATCGTCACGTCGTCGCCGTCTCGCAACATGTTCGCCTTGCCGATATGGAAGTCGGCCCCGTCCTTGTAGATCACCGGAGCCTTAGGGCGGCCGCAGCGCAAGAAGGTGGGTCCCGGCCTCTCCAGCATGGCGTGGGTGGCAGCTTCGGCCGAAGGCCCGTCCGCAGGGACCAGGACCGTGAAGCCGGGGAGGGCGCACGCCAGCGCGACGTCCTCGATCGCCATCTGCGAAGGTCCGTCCTCGCCGATGGAGATACCGGCGTGCGTGCCGACGAGCTTGACGTTCTGGTTGGGGAAAGCGATCGACATCCGGATCTGGTCGTAGGCGTTGCACATCAGGAAGGTCGAGAAAGACGCCGCAACCGGG
>JBKHYB010000011.1:0-12538 GCA_046565725.1 Actinomycetota bacterium | reverse complement strand
CTCCGGGCATCCCGATCGGTTACGTGAGCCACGTCGGCGGTGATCAGCGAGCGTCCGACTTCGAGATCGACGTGAACCCGTACGTGGACTTCGGCAAACTGAACTTCGTGTACGTGCTCCTGCAGACCGGCGGCGACGTCGGCGAGGGGGTGGCGACACCGTGAACACCTCGGCTCGGGCGCGCTTCGGGGGCTTCGGAGATCTCGGCCTGGCCCGGCCCATGGCCATCGGCGCCGTCCTCGTGGTGGCGGTCGCGCTGCAGTCCACACTCCTGACGAAGGTGACGCTGCTCGGCGTCGTCCCTCAGATGTTGTTCGTCGTGGTCGTGTCGATCGCGTTCCTTGAGGGCGAATCGGTTGGTGTCGTGGTGGGGTTCTTCGGTGGAGCGGTGCTGGACTTCCTCATCCCCGAGTCGATCACAGGCCTGACAGCCCTCGTTTATACGTTCATCGGCTACGCGATCGGATCGATCCGTTACTACCTTCCGGCCGCCTCGGTATGGACGCCGGTGTTCGTGGTCGCCGCGGCCTCGACGTTAGCGGAGTTCGGTTACGCCCTGCTTTCGATCCTCCTGGGACAGAACTGGGTGAGCCTCGGCTACACGGCGAAGATCGCCGGCCTCGTGGTGCTTTACAACACGCTGCTAACGCCCTTCGTGTTTCCCGTCGTCAAGAACATCGCCGACCGGGTCAGGCCTGAAAGGGTGGTGAGGATCTGATGGCCAGGCGCGGACTGATGTCCTCATCGCAGCAGGAACAACAGAACCTCGACCGGCTGAAGCTGCGTCTGGCCGTCCTGGCCGTCCTGGTGATCGCAGCTTTCGTCGCACTCTATTCACGGCTTTGGTTCCTGCAGGTGCTCGCCGCCGACGATTTCGAGAGCCTCGCTCAACAGAACCGCGTGCGTCTCGTTTACTCGGAGCCCGACCGGGGCCGGATACTCGACCGTAACGGCTACGTACTCGTTGACAACAGACTGTCGACGTCCGTGACTGTGGACCGAGAGATCGCGGAGACACCGGTGAAGAAGAGGGCCGTCTTCCGACGACTCTCCGAGCTGCTCAAGATCCCCGTGAAGGAGTTGGACGCGCGACTGCAGGACGTGACGGTTTCGCCCTACAAGCCGGTGGTGGTAGCGAACGATGTTCCACTGCGCGCCGTTGCTCGCATCACGGGAAACCCGGAGAACTATCCCGGGGTCCACATCGAGAAACGACCCGTGCGCTTCTATCCGCAGGGTCCATGGGCGGCTCAGATCCTCGGCTACGTGGGTGAGATCACCGACGTCCAGTTGAAGGACCCGTACTTCAAGAACGCTCGACCCCGGTATCAGCCCGGCGACGTCGTGGGTCGATCGGGACTCGAGCTCGCTTACGACCGCGAGCTGAGGGGCAAGCCGCAGATCGAGCAGGTTGTGGTGAACTCGGCCAGCAAGGCCGTCGACAGTCGTGTGGTCCAGGAGGCTGAAGAAGGCAACGACCTCATCACGACCCTGGACATCCGGATCCAGAGGATCGCCGAGCAGGCACTGGCCTCGGGCATCCGGGCGAACCGCAACCTGGGGCTTCGGGCGACCGACGGCGCCGCCGTTGTGATGGACCCCAACACCGGCGGGGTGGTGGCCATGGCTTCGTATCCGACCTACGACCCGGCGATCCTCTCCGACGGTCTGCAGACCAGGGAATTCGACAAACTACTGGGCCATGGGACCGAGGCCGAGTACGACGACGCCGAGAAGAACCGAGCCATCCAGGTTGCTTACTCGCCCGGTTCGACCTTCAAGCTGGCGACGGCGATGGCGGCGATGGGGTTGGGTCTCGCCGACTCTTCGACGTACCTTCCGTGCCCCGGGTCTGTAACGCTTGGAGAGGGGACCGGGGCGGTCACGTTCCCGAACTGGACGTCGCGCAACTACGGGAACATCGGTTTCGCCAGGTCGATGGAGGTCTCGTGCGACACCTTCTACTACGAGCTCGGCTGGCAGATGGAATCTCGATGGGGTGTCGGACTGCAGAGCGGTGACGACAGCGAGAAGTACCAGAAGTTCCTCCGCATGCTCGGTTTCGACGAGCCGACCGGGATCGACCTTCCCGGAGAGATCGGCGGAACGATCGCGGATCAGGAGTGGCTGGAGGAGTACTGCGCCGCTGTCGGTCGAGGTGACGACCCGACCTGTACGACCTGGTACCCCGGTTACACCGTCAACATGTCTATCGGGCAGGGTGACGCGATCGTTACCCCCCTCCAGATGGCTCTCAACTATGTGACGCTGCTCAACGATGGCAAGGTTCTCCGCCCCCGTGTCGCCGATTTCTTCGGTCGCCCGAAAGAGGAACTGTCTACGACCCAGGAGGAGCTGCCGACGCCGGAGCCGCTGATCGAGACGACGATCAGCCCATCGGGCTCGCCGACTCCATCGCCGTCTTCGGTGCCGTCACCGAGCTCAAGCCCTACTCCTTCTCCATCGCCCTCGGGCTCGACCCTTCCGGAAGGAGAGGCCGCACGCACCTCGTTGGACGAGGAGAAGATCGTCCAGCGCATCAAGACCAAGATCGTTCGCCGCGTCCCTCTCGAACCTGACGAGATCGCGGTGCTAAAGCAGGGTCTGGAAGATGTGGTCATGGGGGCCGAGGGTACGGGTGCCAGCGCCTTCGTGGGTTTTCCACTCGACCGATACCCCGTCGCAGGCAAGACGGGAACGGCCCAGATCGGTGAAACCGACTTCAACCGTGCTTGGTTCGTGTCCTATGCGCCGGCCGACGACCCGGAGTACGTCGTGGCCGTTTACATGAACTATGCGGACCACGGTGGAACCAGTGCCGCTCCGGTGGCCCGGGAGATCTACGAGGGCATCTTCGGGATAGATCAATCGACCGATGACGTGAATATCGGATCGGACGCGTCCGGATGATGAAGGCAGAGGGACTGTTCGGGCAGGCGGTCGACAGGATCGGCGGGGAGCCGATCTCGTCCCGCATGGCGCGCAAGGCGCCCATCAGACATCTCGACCCGGTCCTCTTGTTGACCACCCTTGCTCTGAGTGCGTTCGGAGCGGTGATGGTGTACTCGGCGACCTTCTCGAAACAGGAAGCAGCCGGACTGGACCCGGCTCTATTCCTGAAGCGACAGATCGCTTACGCGGTCGGTGGTGCGATCGTCCTGATCGTGCTGACCCTGTTCGACTACCGCCACCTCAAGGGCTTGTCGATCATCCTCTACGGACTAACCGCGATCATCCTTCTGATCGTCCTCACCCCTGCCGGCGAGGTCGTGGGCGGCGCACGAAGGTGGATCGACCTGGGGTTCGTTCAGATCCAGCCGTCGGAGTTCGCCAAGATCGCCGTGATCGTCGTGGTCGCATCCTTCCTGGCCGAGCGCAAGGGAGAGGTCGGATGGACGGAGATCCTCTCGGTCCTCGGGATCGTTGCCCTTCCGGCGTTGCTCATCTTCTTGGAGCCCGACCTCGGAACCATGATGGTCTTCGTCGCACTGACCGCGGCTCTGCTGATGCTGGGTGGCGTGCGATGGAAGCACTTCATGGTCCTGGGGATCATCGCGGTGATCGCGGTGATCGCAGCGGTGAAGCTAGAGGTGATCCACGACTATCAGATCGAGCGGGTGACGGCGTTCATGGACCCGACGCCGGACCTCAAGTCAGAGGGGTACAACCTCACGCAATCGAAGATCGCCATCGCATCCGGAGGACTACAGGGCAAGGGTCTGGGGGCCGAAGAGACCCAGACCGCCTTGGACTTCGTGCCCGAGCAACAGACGGACTTCATCTTCACCGCGGTCGGGGAGCAGCTGGGCTTCGTGGGCTCCGCCACGCTTCTGGCTCTGTTCGCCTTCCTCCTTTGGAGAGCCCTGCGGATCGCGACGATGTCGCGCGACCTGTTCGGCACGTTGGTCGCCGGGGGGATCATCACCTACTGGGCGTTCCAGATATTCGTCAACGTCGGCATGACGATGGGCATCATGCCGATCACGGGGATCCCTCTACCGTTCATCTCCTTCGGCGGCTCGGCGATGCTGACCAACTACGTCGCGGTGGCTTTGCTCCTTAACATCCACATGAGGAGGTTCCTGTGACGCAAGGGATCTCGGTGTGGGACCAGATAGAACCACTGCTGCCGCGGGTAAGGAAGCCGGCGCAGTACATCGGCGGCGAGCACAACGCGATCGTCAAGGACCCGGCCGACGTAGATGCGACCTGGCTGCTGGTGTTCCCGGATGCTTACGAGGTCGGCTTCCCGAACCAGGGGATACACGTCCTCTATGAGATCCTCAACGAGCGAGATGACGTAGCTGCGGAGCGTGCCTACAGCCCGTTCCCAGATATGGAACAGGAGATGCGTGCGGCCGGCGTCCCCGCGTTCTCGCTTGAGAACCACCTTCCGGCGGGCTTCTTCGACATCATCGGTTTCACCTTGCCCCAAGAGAACATCTATACCAACGTCCTTAACTTCATCGATCTCGCCCAGGTTCCGATCAGGAGTGCCGAGCGCACCGAAGGTCACCCACTGGTGATCGCGGGAGGCCATGCCGCGTTCAACCCGGAGCCGATGGCCGACTTCATCGATGCCTTCATCGTGGGTGATGGGGAAGAGGTCGTCCACGACATCACCGATGCCGTACTCGATGCCAGGACGCAAGGTTCGTCCCGGCGGGAGCTTCTGGTGCGTCTCGCTGGGATCGAAGGCGTGTACGTCCCGTCGCTATACGAACCGGAGTACCTGCCGGACGGTCGTCTGCGTGGAGTGTTCCCGCGTCATCCGGACGCTCCAGCGCGCGTGATGAGAAGGACGGTGTTCGACCTCGATCGGTTCCCCTATCCGAAGCGTCCGATGGTGCCGCTTACCGAGGTAGTGCACGATCGGCTCTCGGTGGAGATCTTCAGAGGATGCACCCGGGGCTGCCGTTTCTGTCAGGCGGGGATGATCACGAGACCGGTCAGGGAGCGGTCCACCGCGACGGTCCAGAGCATCGTGCAACGAGGTCTCGAGTCATCGGGGACCACCGAAGTGGGACTGCTGTCGTTGTCGTCCGCCGACCATTCGGAGATCCTGCCGATGGTCAAGAGCGTGGCGGACCGATACGAGGGCACCAACACATCGATCTCTCTGCCCTCGACCCGGGTAGATGCTTTCAACGTGCATCTCGCCGACGAACTGACCCGTGGCGGACGGCGTACCGGCCTCACCCTTGCGCCCGAGGCGGGGACCGAGCGGATGCGCAAGGTGATCAGTAAGACCGTGACGGAAGAAGACATGGTCCGCACCGCGAAGGCAGCATTCAGCAGCGGATGGCATCACCTCAAGCTCTACTTCATGTGTGGTCTGCCGACCGAGCGCGATGAAGACGTGGTGGGGATCGCGGAGATAGCCGACCGGATGGTCGAAGCCGGCCGGGAGGTGGGGAACCACAACGCGAAGGTCACCGCATCCTGCGGGGCCTTCGTACCGAAACCCCACACGCCGTTCCAGTGGGCGGCGCAGGACTCCTATGAAGAGACCGAAAGGAAGCTGGCGCTGCTCAAGCGGTCGGTGAAGTCCCGCAAGGTGAAGTGCAGGACGCATGGTGGGTGGGCCGCTCAACTGGAGGGCTTCCTGTCGCGCGGGGATCGCAGGATCGGGGCTGTGATCGAAGCCGCCTGGAGAGCAGGGGCGAGGTTCGATCAGTGGGGAGACCACTTCAAGCCCGAGTTGTGGCACCGGGCGGCCAAGGCCAACGGCGTAGACATCGACTGGTACACCACTCGGCCTCGTGACAAGAGAGAGGTGTTCCCCTGGGATCACATCTTCGCTGGGGTCGAGAAGGATTGGTTGTGGGAGGACTGGCTCGAGGCGCAGCGCGAGAAGGATGCCGAAGATTGTCGCTGGGGTCCCTGCACCGATTGCGGCACCCACGGTCTGGGTACGACGGCCGAATGTCACGAGATAGCGGCCGAAGGGGGCATCCCCTTACCGCTGGCGATCGGACCGGCGCGATGAGGTATCGGATCCGGTGGGCCAAGCGCGGGAAGCTCAGGTTCCTGTCGCACCACGACGAAGCCCTGGTCTTCGAGCGCGCGGCTCGCCGCGGGGGCGTCCCACTCGATTATTCGAAAGGTTTCTCGCCACACCCGAAGATCGCGTTCGGGTCGGGATTGCCGGTTGGCTTCGGAAGTGAGGTCGAGCTCCTCGATGTCGGGTTGACCCAGCCACTGGCAACGGATGAACTCATCGCGCGTTTCAACCAGGGGTTGCCGGAGGGGTTGGAGGTTCTAGCCGCGGTTCCCCTGGCCCCCGGTGCGGTCAGCCTCGGCGCAGTCATCATGGCGGCGGACTATCTGATAGCGACGGATGCGCAGTGGTTGGACGCGGGGGTTGCGAAGTTCATGTCCCTAACCAGTTACGAGATCGAGAAGCCGTACAAGGGCTCCACACGCGTCGATGATCTCCGCGGTGGCGTCCTCTCGGCCGAGGTCGCCGATGGCCGACTGGAGATGCGGTGCGCCATCAAGCCTCGTTCCGTGCGGCCCTCCGATGTGCTTTCGGCGATCGCAGTTCTGATGGAAGAGCCCGAGCCTGCCGCCCGCTTTCAACGCGTGGCTCTGCTGACTCGGGTCGGAGAAGGTTTCGTGCTCTTGGACGAGCACTACCAAGGATCGAAGGTGGCAAGTTGAGCGAAGAGGTAAGACGGCGGGAGCGGGCGGTGGATCTCGATATCCCGAGGCCTGCGCAGCCGGCCGACAAGGAAGCGGCGACCGAGAGTGGTTCCGCTACGACTGGGGCGGAAGGCTCCGGCACCCGAACCGGGTCGTCCCGACGCAGGTCCCGGAGGCCGAGGCCCGCCTCCCAGGCAGGTGGCTCCTCCGCCGGTGGAAGTGGGTCCGAGACCCGGTCCGAGGCTCGCACGGGGGAGCGAGCACCGAAGCCCGAGCCGCAGGCATCGGCCGATAAAGAGGACGCGGCGGCGGCTCCCGAAGAACGGAAGGGTTCGTCTCGCCGGAGCCGCGGTGGTCGCAGCCGACGTCGACCACGCGTGCAGGGCCGCCCGCGGCCCTCGGTGGACCGCATCATGCTGGTGCACGGAGACGTCAAAGGGACCCAGATCGCGATCCTCGAAGAAGGCAACATCGTCGAGCATTACGTGACGAGACACGGCGATCGTTCGATCGTGGGCAACATCTACCTCGGCAAGGTGCAGAACGTCCTTCCCGGGATGGAGGCATCCTTCGTGGACATCGGGGAGTCGCGCAACGGCGTGCTCTATGCGGGCGAGGTTGGGATCGCCGGGGACGACGGAGAGGAGATCCCACGGATCGAGACCGTGCTGAGATCCGGTCAGCCGGTGATGGTGCAGGTCACCAAGGACCCGATGCGTGCCAAGGGCGCGCGCCTGACGGCGATGGTGTCGCTCGCCGGCCGGCATCTCGTTCTGGTGCCCGGAGCGAAGTCGCTTGGAGTCTCTCGCAAGTTGTCGGACTCGGAACGCAACAGGCTGCGGGATCTCGCTCAAGCGATGCGGCCCACGGACCATGGGCTGATCGTCCGGACGGCGGCCGAAGGTGCCTCGAAGGCAGACCTCGAGCGGGATCTGAAGCGGTTGGTGGAGGCTTGGGATGAGGTCGAGACGAAGCGGCGCTCGGCGAAGGCCCCCTCATTGCTGTACAGCGAACCGGAACTGGAGTTCCGGGTGATCCGCGACCTCTTCAACCGGGACGTCAACCGCTGCATAGTCGACGACCCCGAACTCGAATCGAAGCTGCGGCGGTACATCCGGGCCACGACCCCGGACCTTGATCACCGACTCGAGCTTTACGACGGCCGGCTTGCGATCTTCGAGGAGTACCGGATCGTCGAACAGATCCGCAAGAGTCTCGACCGTAAGGTCTGGTTGCCGTCGGGTGGCCATCTGGTGATCGACCGGACCGAGGCTATGACCGTGATCGACGTCAACACCGGGAAGTTCGTCGGCAAGTCCTCGCTCGAAGAGACGGTCTTCAGGACCAACAAGGAAGCGGCCGTGGAGGTCGCAAAGCAACTGCGACTGAGGGACATCGGGGGCATCATCGTCATCGACTTCATCGACATGGAGGACGCGAGCAATCGCGATGAGCTGATCACGACCTTCCGGCGGGCTCTGGACGAAGACCGAACCAGGACCCAGGTCTTCGACATCAGCCCCCTCGGCCTGGTTCAGATGACCCGCAAGAACGTTTCGGCCGGGATCGTGGAGACGTTCTCGGACCCCTGCCCCACATGCGAGGGCCGCGGCATCCTCATCCACGAAGAGATAGACCACTAACCCATTTCTTCGTCAGAATACGGTCGTATAGCAACCACATTTCGACGAAGAATGTGGTTGGTATACGACCATTTGGATGCGTGGAAGATCTGTTGCGACGGAGATCCGGGGACGCCTTAGGGTGGTCGGCATGACCATCATCGAAGATGTTGAACAGGTTTCTTGGAACCTGGAACCGCTAGTGGAGGGCAAGGGACCGGAGGGCGTTGACGGGCTCCTCGATGACGCCGATCGGGTAGCCGAGGAACTAACCGCCGCCCGTGGAACCCTGGCGGACATCGACGCCGCAGGGCTCGCCTCTTTGATGAGGAAGGTGGAGCAGGTTCAGGTAGCGATAACGAGGGCCGGGACCTACGCCGGACTCAGATACGCGGCTGACGCCAACAACCCCGAACACGGTGCGCTGCTACAGAAGGTCCAGGAGCGAGCTACCGCCATCGGCACCAAACTGATCTTCATCGAACTCGAATGGGCCGCGCTGGACGACGCGAAGGTCGACGAGCTGTTGGCGGACGATGCAGTGGATTTCTGTCGTCACCACCTGCGGATGGAGCGGCGTTACCGCGACCATCTGTTGAGCGAACCCGAAGAGAAGATCTTGGCCGAGAAGAACGTCACCGGACGCTCCGCTTGGGAGCGGCTTTTCGACGAGCTGATCTCAGCCCTTGAGGTCACCATCGACGGCGAGAAGAAGACCTTCGAGGAAGCAGCGAGCATCCTGTCGTCTCCGGATCGAGATCAGCGCCGCGCCGTTCAGGAGGCGATCACCGAAGCACTTAAACCGGGGCTCAAGACCCGATCGTTCCTCTTCAACACGATCCTTGCCGACAAGGCGATCGACGATCGGTTGCGCAACTACCCGAACTGGATCCGGTCGAGGAACCTGTCGAACGAGGCCAGCGACGAGTCGGTGCAGGCCCTCGTGGACGCGGTCGTTGCTCGCTACGACATCCCTCAACGCTGGTACGGATTGAAGGCGAAAGCTTGGGGGCTCGATCGGATCGCCGATTACGACCGGATCGCCAGCCTCACCGACGATGACGAGAGGGTCGAGTGGCCGGAGGCGATCGACATCGTGCTCGAGAGCTACGCCTCCTTCTCCCCGGATCTCGCCCGGCTCGCGAGGCAGTTCTTCGAAGACAGATGGGTCGATGCTCCGGTCCGCCCGGGGAAGCGACTGGGAGCATTCTGTTCTTACTCGGTGCCCTCTCTCCATCCGTACGTCTTCCTCAACTTCACGCACAAGCGCAAAGACGTGCTGACGATGGCGCAAGAGTTGGGTCACGGTTTGCACGCGGCGCTGTCTCGTCCCCAGGGCATCTTCCACTTCCACACGCCGCTGACCGTCGCGGAGACCGCCTCGGTCTTCGGGGAAACGGTAACGGTAGGAAGACTCTTGGACGAGGCTCCCGACGCATCGAGCCGGTTCTCGCTGATGGCGGAGTCCGTGGAACGTTCGATAGCAACGGTGTTCCGGCAGATCGCGATGAACCGGTTCGAGGATACGGTGCACAACGCTCGGCGCTCCGAGGGCGAGTTGTCGACCGAACGTATCAACGAGTTGTGGACCGAGACGCAGGGAAAGATGTTCGGGGACTCTGTCGAGATCACCGATAACTACCGCGTGTGGTGGTCCTACATCCCTCACTTCATAGGATCGCCCGGCTACGTCTACGCCTATGCGTACGGTGAGCTTCTCGCACTCGCCGTCTACAAGCGGTACCGAGATGTCGGACCTGCGTTCGTTCCGAAGTACATCGAGATGCTCTCTGCGGGCGGGTCGATGCCTCCGGAGGAGCTCGGCAAGATCGTGGACTGCGACCTCACGGATCCTGATTTCTGGAGTGGAGGGATACAGATAATCGAGGATCAGCTGAACGCAGCCGAGGCCGCGGGCAAGGAAGCGGGCATCTTCTAAAGCGAAGCTAGGAGTTCCTTGATGCCTTCCTTGAGAGGTCGCGGGTTGTAGCCGAGCTCGCGGATCGCCTTGTCGGACGACGCCCAGTACGTGACGTCGTGAGCGGCGGAGATCTGCTCTTTCACGTTTGGCGGGAATCCCATCATCGGATTCAGGAAGCGGGCCGCGGGGGCGGTTGCCCGCAGCATGGCGACGGGGACGCTGAAGCGGAGAGGCTTCCGGCCTTGGAGGTCGGTGATCAGATCGAAGATCGCTCCCATGGTCGTGGGCTCGCCTCCCAAGACGTAGGCGTGACCCACGGTGCCTTTGTCGAGCGCAGCCACGATGCCGTCCGCCACATCGTCGATGTACGACGCGGTGACTCCGGTTTCGGGGAAGAGCTTCGCCGGCATACGTCTCTGGGCGAGCAACCGGAAGAGACGACCGGATTCCGAGGTGTCACCCGGCCCGTAAACGAGGCCGGGTTGCACGATCACACAGGGCAGACCCTGTTCTTCGATGAGGATCTTGGCGATCCTGTGAGCTTTGTGTTTGGTCTCGTCGTAGTAGGAGACGTAGCGCTCGTGGTGTTCGTGGGTCTCGTCGACCACCTTGCCCTCGGTGTTGCCGAAGGCGTTGACGGTCGAGATGTAGACGACCTTGGGAACCTCGGTCTGGAGGGCGGCCCTCAGCACCCGCTCGGTGCCTCTCACGTTGGCATCGAACATGGCCTGCCGGTCCTTGTCTGCGATCCCGACGCTATAGACGGCGGCTCCGTGGATCACGGCATCGCACCCGACCATGGCCGCCTGCATCTGGTGCTCGTCCGAGAGGCTGCCCTGCACCAGCTCGCAACCCATGTCCCGCAGGTGGCCGGCTTTGTCCGGGGTTCGCACGAGAGCCTTCACGTGGTCGCCTCGCTTCGCCAGGCGCTCGGCGACCCGGGACCCGATGAAGCCGGTGGCGCCGGTGAGGAAGATCTTCAAAAGCTCGCCTCCCAAGGGATACCCCAGCCCCTAAAGGGCTCTGGTATCATCTTTCGGCCCACATCTTCGCGGGCATACCACTCAAGGGGTAACTATGTACGCAGTCATCCGCGCGGGCGGAAAGCAACACAAAGTCGCTGAGGGCGACATCATAGAGGTCGAGAAGGTCAGCGGGGACTCGGTGGAGTTCACGCCGCTCCTGATCGTCGATGACAAGGGCAAGGTCCGTTCCGGTGCCTCCGATCTCGGCAAGGCGAAGGTCACGGCCAAGGTCCTCGAGGAGACCAAAGGTCCCAAGATCAAGGTCTTCAAGTACAAGAACAAGACCGGCTATCGCCGGACGACGGGGCACCGCCAGAAGTACTCCAAGATCGAGATCTCGGGGATCAAGCTGAGCGGCGGCTCCTCCAAGAAGGCGACCACTGAGGAGGTGGCCGATGGCTCATAAGAAAGGTGCATCGTCTACCCGCAACGGTCGCGATTCCGAGTCGAAACGACTCGGCGTCAAGATCTTCGGTGGCCAGGACGTGAAGCCCGGTCAGATCATCGTTCGCCAGCGTGGGACGAAGTACCACCCCGGTCTGAACGTCGGTAAGGGTGGCGACGACACGCTCTTCGCCCTCGCCGAAGGACAGGTCAAGTTCCATCGTCTGCGCGGTCGCCGGGTGATCAGCGTCACCAACGGCGAGTAGCCAGGTTTCATAGATCTTCGAAAGGCCCCCGGGACCGGGGGCCTTTCCCTTTGCCGGACAGGAAAGGCGTGGAGGGCGGCGAACCACCCCGGCAGTACACCTTCACAGGGGAGTAACGATGAGGAAGAGTCTCGTCCTGCTTACGGTTCTGGCACTGGTTGCGAGTGCCCTGACCGCGCCCGCCATGGCCGGCAAGAAGAAGAAGAAGACGAAGCGCACCGAGCGGGTCGTCGAGGTCCGTTACGAGGCTCCTGCCGCCATCGGGAGTGGTGACGCCGGTGGTGTCTGCGCGGGTTGTCCCTCGATCCCCAACGCCGCGAACGAGACCTGGATGAAGGTAGAGGTGATCGACGACGCTCTGCCGATCGGCGGGGTGGACATCAGTCCCGGCGACCTGAACGGGGATGGCTTCTACGACTCCGGCTGGTTCGTCTGCGGCGAAAGCGAATGGATCGAGGTTCCCGGCGGTTCCGAGATGCAGACGTTCCCCTACCTGGTTTCGGGTTCGCAGTGCCCCGGCGGCGGAGCCACTTCCGGCACGATCCGGGTTACCTACTCGAACATGCCCCCTCCGGGCGACTGATCGATATCCAAGAACCTGTCGAAGGGGCCCCTCGGCGGGCCCCTTCCAAGTTCCTGCGGTTTCCGCGCTCTGAACGTCCCCTATAGGGGGGT